>CAACVI010000006.1 GCA_900659855.1 Candidatus Desulfarcum epimagneticum | reverse complement strand
ACCTGCGATGTTTATCCTGTGGACAGAATGACCGCCTTTGAATACGCTTCTTTGAGACACAGGCTCAAGGTTTCCGGGAAACCGATCCCGGAAAATGATGTCTGGATAGCGGCCACAGCGAATGCCCTGCGTTTCACGGTTATCACCCGGGATCAACATCTGCTTGGCATAAAAGAATTTGTTGATGTGGCGCGTTGGTAAACTTTTCCGTAAATCATCCCCCTGCCTTCTCCGCATATCCTTATGTCCGGCCGACCGCGACTGGAAGTTTCCCAAAGAGGCTTTTCAACCTGAAACCGTATGCCTTACTCCGCTTTTGAAATCATATACCCCACAGCGGATTCAAAATCGCAGTCTGAAAGGTCCAGCCGCCCTCCTTTCGGGGGCATCGCATTGAATCCCCGCATCGCGTGACTCCTTAAAACAGCGCCCCCTTTTGCCAGCAGGGGCGTCCAGTCATCGGCGTTTCCAAGCCTGGGAGAGCCCGCCACGCCGCTGTCATGGCAGGTGGCGCAGGAAGCGGCGTAGATTTGCCCGCCCTCGACCAGGTCCCGGCATTCAAAGGCGCCGGCGTTGGAATCAAAGCGTGTAAGCGCCGAGATCGACATCATGGAGATAACTCCGGCCACAGTCAAAAATTTCACCCGTTTCATTTTTTTCCTCATGCGATGATTATATAGGGTTTGCCGCGCGCCGCCATGGCGCCCGGCGCGGGTTTTCATGATCGTAAAAGGTTTTCATACAGGCAAAAAAAAAGCCATTTCAAAAACAGGCGGTTTTTGAAACGGCTTTTGGGGGTCGAGGGTGGGGGCTTGTCAGGGCTCTTCAGCCATTGGCTGGGGATACATCACGGTTTTTCCGTCCAGGTCCACCATCTCGGCCTCTTTTTCGTCGGCCCGGACCAGGCATTGGGGAGAAAGGGGCAGCTTGCTGTCAGCGGCGGCCTGAAAGTGTATTATTTGTGGCGTTTTGAAAATGTAGGTCCATAAGTCATCTTATTTAAAACTTGGGTTTGATTTTTGTAAAAACACGAATTCGCACAAACGTATGCCACACGGGGCTTTTCGGGAATGAATGATATTCGGCGTGTGTCTACGGTTTTGGCCCGTTTTTCGGGATTTTTTCCATCTCCAAAACCTGTTTTGGTGTTTTGATCTTTAACAATTTGAGAATGTTGCGGGTTTTCTGCGGGAGTTCATTGCGCATAAGCACACGATTTTTTAAATTAAAAAATTCTGTAACCTGAAGCTCACCCAAAGCGCGTCGGATTTCGTGCCAGGGCCTGCCGCAGGCTCTTTCCGCTATGCGTTCGATCATCAGGGCGAACACGCAAATTTTCACATGCGCTTCGATGCGCCTTGAGGCCCAGTGATACATCGGCGTCATCTTGATCTGGGTTCGCTTCAAAGAGCGGAAACAGCGTTCAATGACCATCAGGCCTTTGTATCCTCTGGCGGCGTCTTCAAGACTGATGGAGTCGTCATTGGTTTCCAAAACCCATTTGCCGTCGTATTTTCCGGCTTCCCGTATCGCTGACCGGTCCAGGCGGACCTTGCCGCCCTTTGTGACGCGCAGATACCGCTTGAAACGACGTGAAGCCAAAAGGTTAATGGCCCATTGCGCGGTGGCGGATGTGTCTTTATGGGACCCGAGTTCGGCTTCCAGCATGGCCACGATCAAGTTCCGGCGCTTTCGCTGACGCTCGGCTTCTTTGGGGTTGTGGCACAGGATATAGCGTTTACGCCGTTCGCCGTCGCCCACAATGACTTCTTTTGCCCGCAGGTTGTCGGTGAAAGAAGTGAAGCGGCCCCGTTTGGTGAGAACCTCGCGTTTGATTTCGCTTACGCCGGCCATGCGGCATGCCAGGAGGTATTTGCCGCAGGCTCTGGACAGCTCGGCGCGGTTATCGGCCGAGTTCATGCCCGAGTCCGCCACAAATAAAGCGCGGCCGAGCTTCCAGCCCCTGAGATCCGCGCGGACTTTCTCCACAGTGGAAACATCGGAGGTATTGCCTGGAAACACCCAGCTGCGAACCGGAATACCCTCCCGGGTCACGGCCAGAGCGACCACCACCTGGGGCGCCCAGAATCCTTCTTTGCTGTGGCCGTATTTTCTAAGGGAGGAGCCTGCTTCGTGATCGGGTTCATCCTCACGGTCAATATGGAATGAAGCCGTGGTGGTGTCGTAAAAAATCAGGTCCACATCGAGGTTAAACAGGTTGGCCGTCTCATAAAAGACGGTTTCCTCCACTTCGGCCGCGTTCTCATGCAAAATGTCCATGGCGTCATACATATTTTTGAGCTTCAGTCCGTCACAGGAGGGCATGTGGACTTTGGACAGCCATCTGTCCCAGACGCCCAGCTTGGACTCGGGCTCACAAAGGCGATTGGCGGTCATGGCCAGAAGAGCGCGTTCATAGGGAACACGCAGGCCTTTTGCCTCGCAGATATCGTTCAGGGTTTTCTTAATCCCCAGGCGCTCCCACAGCGCCTCAATGGCCAGGGGACAGCCCAGTTCGCGGGTTTTCCCAATTTTGAGATCGTCCGGGAAAGCGCTGGACGAAGACTGGGCTGAATCTGTGGGGAGTTCTTCATAAGGATCGGTGACAATCAGTCCGCACACGCGCGCGATTGATTTGCAGAGCCGGACGAGTTCCTGTCGGTCCAGCCGGTCGGCCCGGCCGAAGTTGTGGATGATCCTGGCCACCGGTTTGCGGGTTTTGGGGTGTCGCTCGTTATGCGCCAGCTGGTAGTATTCGACGACGGAGCCGTCCTTGTTGACGCGTTTTGTGGATCGAAGATACATGCTTTACCTGATAGCATTTTATATTTGCATAGTCAAGGGAAAAGACGAATATCGTGTGCCTACTACATTTGAGATTTGGAGAGCGTCTGCCGAGCGCAACCTGCTGTTTTTATTGAACCCGGATTCTTTTAAGGTCAAATTTTATGGCGTTTTGGGCTTACAAACCTCAAACGCAAGTAAAAGAAATTTTTAAAATATATTTTATTTCATATTCTTAACTGTAACATACTGTTTTTTTTAAATAAAAAAATCAAACCCAAAGCATTTTTTGGCCGCTATTTTTAGTGCATTTTCACGCCGCTGTTCCTTGTCAGCGGCGGTGTAGAAATGTATGGAATATGGCGATGTGAAAATGCCAGACAAGTGAGTTTTGCTATCTATCATAAATCATTGAAAAAAATGGCCCTCTATTTTTCTTTGAGTGTGCATTTCGTTATGTTTCAATATTTTAAAGCGTCTATTTGTTAATGGGTGATGTATATCCACAAAAAAACCATACTGTTGTGCCTTGAGAACAAAAAAATGATGGCATTTTCAAACCGCTATTTTTCATACATTTTGACGCCGCCGCTGACAGCTTGCCGTGTCCGCCACATAACGGGGAATGGCCAGCCCGGGCAGCTCGCGGGTCAGACGCGCCATGATCTCAACCCCGGTCTCCACCCGCGTCCTGAGATGCTCGATGCCTTTGACGCAGTCGGCCTGGAACAGGTAGTAGGGCCGGACCCGGTGTGTTAACAGCCCGAAAAACAGCCGGGCCATGACCCCGGGGTCATCGTTGACTCCTTTGAGGAGAACGGTCTGGTTGCCGATGGAAATCCCCGCGTCCGCGATCCGGGCGCAGGCCTCCCGGCTTTCAGGGGTCAATTCGGCGGGATGGTTGAAATGGGCGCTGAAAAAAATCGGGTGAAATCGCCTCAGGATGGCGCAAAGATCAGGGGTGATTCTCTGGGGAAGCGTCGCCGGGGTCCTGGAGCCGATCCGGATGATCTCCACATGACCGATTTTTTTCAGGCGGCTCAAAATCCGGTCAATCTGTTCGTCATCGAGAAGCAGGGGGTCGCCCCCGGACAAAATGACCTCCCGGATTTCAGGTTTTTTTTTAATGTAATCCAGGCCCAGGTCGATGTCATGGGGCGAGACGCCCCCCTCCCCCATTCCCACCCGCCGTTTTCTCATGCAGAACCGGCAGTACACCGCGCAGACGTTGGAAACCGTCAAAAGCGCCACACGCCGGTATTTGTGGATCACGGAAGGGACCGGTTTTCGGCGCTCTTCCCCCAGGGGGTCTTTTTCCCCGCCCTTAAGGGAAATCTCCCGGATGTCCGGCAGACACTGCCGGGCGATGGGGTCGGTTTCCCAGTTTTCAAGGTCGATGAGCCCAAAGTATAGTCCGTAGCGAATGAATTAATACCAAAGTTTTAGGCTAACCAACAAAAATATAAAGAGAAAATGTTTGAAATTAGGATTTATCCATTTGCGACGAACTATAGTAAGGGTTGATCCGCATGGGATAGGCGGAGATCACGCGACCCAGCCCGGGCGGCGCGGCGCCCAGCTTTTTTTTCAGCGAAGGCCCGTCGGCCACGCTTTGCCCCAATATCCTTTTCCATTCATCCATCCGCTCGCTCCATTCCCTTTTTTGACGCGTTTTTGATGATGGAGGGTTTCGTAGCTGCCGCGGGCGATCTTTTTCAAGGGAAAGCGCGTTTAAAACGGATTTACGGATTTTTTTAAAAGCGTTGGGTTAAATCGTGGGGGTCAAGTCGTCGGGAAGAGGCCTTTGGGGGAAACCGCCGCGGGAGAGTTGGATGTCCGCCGAATGACAGGAGGGTATATTCACATGGATAAAATCCTCGACAATCAGATTCGGCGGTTTCCCCCAAAGGTTTTCACAGATAAAAAATGATGGGGGGATGGTCCCATATTCGAAAACAAAAAGCCATTTCAAAAAACAGGCGATTTTTGAAATGGCTTTTTGTTAAAAACGGCGTTTTCGCAACAGGCGCGGCGCTTCCTCCGCCATATACAAAGGAAGGGAAATTAATTTATATTTTATATATTTATCTCCTGTCCCCGTTGGCGCGACACAGCTTGCGTCCTCCACAGAGGGCGGATTCAGGTCGAAACGTATGGCGATTTTTCTTTTTTTCTTCAGAACAAACTGGTGGAGGGATTTTAATTTTCCGCTCTTGCCGCTTTTGACCTCAATCGGAAAAATGTTATTCCCGACAGAAATCACATAATCAACTTCCGCGTTTGCGGATTTTTTTTCCCTGAGCCAATAACACAGCAAAGGAATTTGATTTTTCAGAGATATCAACTGCTGTCCGATGAACTGTTCCGCCAGACCGCCTTCATTGGTCAGTTGACTTCCCAAAAAAGATTTGATCTCTGTCCAGTCATTGCCGCAGATATGATTGACAATGCCGATGTCCATAAAAATCAGTTTATAAACGTCCTCGCTTATTTCAGCCCTGAGTGGAACTCCGTTGGAGTGACTGTGACATACTTTATGGCACACCCGCGCGTTGACAAGCAGATCAATGATATTTTTCACATCCCTGCTTTTTTTCTCTCTTGCAATATTGCTGTATTTGACTTTTTTGCCCAGGATAAGAGGAATATGCCTGAACACTTTTTGCATGAGCGGCAGACTCGCGGGTTTCGCGTATTTTGAAAAATCATCCAGATAAGTTTCCACAATAGACCGGTGAACTTCGGACACCCGGGCAAAAGATCGATTCTCTTTAAAGACGGCCACGGCTTCCGGCATTCCGCCGGTGAAAAAATATTCCCTTTGTTTTTCAAGAAGTTTTTTCCGCGCGGTTTCCGGAATTTGATCCGAAAAATCGAAATCTTCGATATATTTAAGCAGCGCCGGCTGGATTTCGCGCAGAAATTCCTTAAAAGTCATGGGCCCCAGGTGATAATATTCGACCCTGCCCACAGGCATGGGAAAAACGTGATGGGCAAGCGTGAATTCCAGGAGCGAACCCGCCGCGATAACCGGGATTTCAGGCGTGTCTTCGTAAAAATATCTTAATGCCTGCAACGCGTGGGGGGTGGCCTGTATCTCGTCCAGGAACAGGATGGAATCGGGCCGGCGAATATCCGCCGCGACAATCCCCTCCAGCTCGCGGATGATGTTCCCGGTATCCAGGGTTTTAAAAATATCATCAAGGTAAAGATGTCTTTCGAGATTGATCTCATTGAGTCTCAAGCCGTTTTTTTGGGCAAACATCCTGACAAGCGTGGATTTCCCCACCTGGCGCGCGCCTCTCAGCGTCAAAGGTTTTCTGCGGCTTTTTTGAATCCACGCTTCCAGATACCCCTCTGATTTCCTCTTTAACATTATAAAATACCCCTTTTTATGACCATAATATGTCGAAAAAATAGGGATGTCAAGAAGTAATCATGGTATGAATGGCGGTTCGCCCCGGCAAAAGGGCGATTACTGAAAAATCTCCCATTCATCCGGGGCGCCTTCCACGGGCGTCTGGACCTCAAACCCCCTCACGTCCCACCATCCGCTGATATTATGGTGCGAAAAGACGGCTTCCCGTTGATGAACGCCCGCCGCAAGTTTCAGGCGGCTTGCGAGATACTCCCGGCGCAGCCTGCCGGGGTTTGAAATCACAGTCTCCACAAGTTTTCCTTCGACGATTTTGAAAACAACCGCGCCTTTTTCGCGATCTATTTCGGAAATCAGCGCCCCGGAGTTGATATATCCTTTGTCCGTGTAACAATCGGTGAGCCTTTGCCTTAACGCCTCCAGCTCTTCGAAACCGACCTCCCTGTTGTTATAAAAATTTCCGCATTTAAAAAGCTGTTCGTCCGAAAAATTGGACAGGCAGACTTCTTCCGCCCACGAAATCCCGCTTCTCCCGGGCAGGGCGAAAAAGAAAAATTCAAAGGCGATTAAAAACGCCGCTATTTCAAAAAAGGCTGATTTGTTTTTTATTTAGAGTTGTCTTCTTTTTTTATAAAAACCGTCTGCTTAATCGGTCTTGTTAAAGAGTTGGCGGATATGCCGGCGCGCAAAGCATGCAGATAACCCACCGCTTCAAAATAATTCTCGGCGGTGATAATGCGCGCGTCTTTGTATAAAGAGGAAATATCATTTTGGAACACTGTTTTATTTTTCACAGCAATAATTGGAATGTCCTGCCGCAGGGCGGCGAGTGTGGGAATACCAATGCAACTGGCAGGTTGAATCAAACAGGAAATATTGGAAGCCGTTATGCCATCTTTACTATGAATCAGTTCTGGACTGCGCGCCAATCCTTTCAAAATACAATGTAAATAGGTAATAGAAGCCGTTTCAGGGGCTTTGCGCGGATCTACGATGCCAAAGTTACCGGTAATATACTCTGAGTGGTATTCCATAGGGGAATGAGCAAATGGCAGATCAAAGATTATTGACAGGCTGTGTGTTAACATAGCTTCGATGCCACCATAAGGGTTAACATCATTATGGTTAGAAGTCATGTAATCGGCATAACATGATAAAGGCGATTCTATTTTACCGGATAGCCCGATGGCATCATACCGCCCTTTTACCGACTCGACAAGATCAAGAATTCTTTCTAAATTCTGAATACTGCCTGCCGCCCGTCCACTAGAGGTATATTCGAGCTTCGTTTGAATGATTGGATCCATCTGTATGACATCACAATCAATCCCCAGAGTCACTCTCGCTGACGAAACGGCATTCACAACTTCATTATTCAGGTATTCATCTTCATGCTTGTCCATGATGATCAATATACGGTTCGATCTCACCTTTTGCAGTCCAATCTGACCAAGCAATACACGGCTTAAGGTGCTTCCCTCGACATAGAGACAATTGTCCGGCATCTCATTGATATCAGAAGCATTGACAACATTCGGATGCGTCAGCAGGTTATCGCATGCCGATCCAATGAGTCGCGCGACAACATTCCCATCACCACAATGACCACCGATTTCTGCCCCAACGCCGGTTGGTATAACCAGGGCGACATTAAAACTGCTTATATCCTCATACGTTCGTTCATGTATCCCAAAGATGTTGCTAAAATGACCATGGTACCCATCCGCGCCATATAACATATCAACATCAATCTCCGTCGTGCCCGGATTACTGGAAATCACTGAAAAACGAAGAGGAAATGTCTGCTGATGTTGAAAATAGCTGGAAAGGCCACTTAAATTTAATAAAGACGTTGGTATCGTAAATTGCTTACTGTGTATCTCCATGATTCAATCTCCTGTGAGCCCTGTTGCCCGGAAAATACTATATTCCGATTAACCCCGTGAATGGTCACATAATTTATGATCCGGGAGATAATCAACTGGCCCTCTATCTTTAACATGGTCTTGTGAGCATTGTTGGTCAAAGGCTTCATGCGATCGCCATAACCGGCGGCCAAAATAATAGCGTTCATAATTGTATCCCTTAATCCTTGTTTTCTTTGGAAACTGACTCTCATATCCCGGGTAAAAAAGCCATTTCAAAAAACAGACGATTTTTTGAATGGTTTTTTGGGGAAAACAGGGATCATTTCCCGGCCATTTTGCGGTCGTGCCCGGCCGCGAAAGGCAGTTTGACCTGATCCGCCAGCGCGGCCCGATGCGATCTGAACTTTTTGGGATTTTTGCCCGCGTTAATGAGATCGGAAACGATTTCAACGGCGTCATAAAAATACCCGTTTTCCGCATACAGGAACTGACGCCTTTCTTTTGGCGCGGCGCTGATTTTTTCCAGGAACTCTTTTGAAGGTTTTTCGTATCGGATCACGGCGCTTCCGAAAAAATCGGCGGACCGCTCTTTTTCATCCGGCACAATCGCCGCGAACCATTCATATTCCACGTTCGGGTCAAGGAAGACGCCATATTGTTCAAGGCTCACTTTGATGATTCCTTCCTTGGGCGGACCTTTTATTTTTGTCAAAATGACGGGCTCGATGATCTTTTCATGGGGTTCTGTCAAAAATTCTATGAAAAGAAAGAATCATAGTGAGTAATAGGGGAAAAAATCAATAACGCAGAAAAGCGTCCTGAGTTCCAATGGATTTTTTATGGATCCATTGGAACTCGGAGCGCCTTTTCTGCTTATCGACATAACGGCGGGTATAGGCGCGCGCCGTTATGGAGCAGGGCAGTTGATCTTTGACAATCTGTTTTTAGGAGTCAGGCGGTTGCGGCGGCTTTGATCAGGGGAACCCATTTGTCAGGCATGAGCGAGCGCTTGTCAATGGCTTCGATGGAAACGGGCGTTGACTGATTCAATGAGCTGTGCGGTCTCATGAAGTTATAAAAAGCGACGAACAGGGTGGTCAGGCAGACCGCCCCGTCAAAAATCTTAAATCCGGCTCTTGGCCGTGTGTGATACTTATAGGTCCGCTTAAGACGCTCAACGAGCTGCTTGAAGCTTCGGTATTCTTCGCTTTCGGGGTCCAGATTTTTAAGGCCGATCACCGTTTTTTTGTTCAGCGTATGGCCCTTTTTCTTCTGGTCCTTTTTTTTGATCAGGTCATTATATGCCATGACTGCGGCGCCGGTGGAAACGCTCGGACGCCGGGCGTTTTTTTTGATGCGAAGCGCCTCTAAGACACGGCCCGGGTTTGGACGTGAAAAAAACCATCCAAAAAGGAAAAAATTCAAAATGGAATTCGTCAGGACCGGAGGTGAAAATGTCAAACGTAAAAAAGAGGTCCGGCCCGGGAAAAAGTCTTTTGATCGGATGTGGCCGCCCGGGGCATGATCCCGGTCCGAAAAAATCCGGGGGCCTTTTCCGGACCGGGTTGGCGTTCAAAACATGAAAGAAAAACAGAGGTATGCGGGCGCGAAAGCGCCCATCTGGAAATCCCCGGGACCCCGCCCCCAAGGGCCTTTACCCTAAGCCGCCGCCAGGCCATGACCATCAGAAGCGCCAGGAGGTTTTTAAAACTTTCCGCGTCCCGGACTTCCCGATCATCCCCGGGCGCCAGGGCCTGAAAAGCCTCCGCCCACCGCCTCGCCGTGAGCCGGGCCATGCCCCGCTCCAGGACCAGCCGGGCGTCGTGGAAATGTCTTACGGGCATATGGGTGACAAAGGCCCAGTCCACAGGATCCGGACCGGGCTTTCCCACCTCACGGGCCCAAACGGCCCACAGTCGAATTTCGCCGCCCCCGGGGGTTTTGCGGACCGCGGAAGCGTGTCTCACCGCCAGACGGGCCTTTCGCATGGGGGGCGTTTTTTCCTCACCCGGTTTTTCGCCCCGCCGCCGGCAGGGAATATTCGCTTCACAGTGTCCTGAAACAGGCGAAAAAGACATTTTTCTCCATGCCTTTTTACCAAAGGCGGCCCGACGCAGACCCGGCCCCACGCTTAAAAGGACCCGGGTTTTATCGCGGCCCGCCTGATCAAAAAGCGCGCGGCTCCCCGGGCCAAAATCCCCCAGGCTCGTCATGGCGGTTTTCGGGCATTTTTCCCAAATCCACGCCTCAAAGGAATCGCTTTCTCCCCCGTGGTCCGTTTCATCCGTCGAAAGACCCAGCGCCCCCAGGGGGGTTCCGTCACAGGCAAAGGCCATGGAAAGACGAAGGGGGAGCGCCTGGCGGTGGTTTTGGGCGTTTTCGGATCCCGCGCCCCCCGGGAGTGGAAATTCAATGGACTCCTCGGCGGTCAGGACCATCCGGCGTTTTCTCATCCTCACGGCCGTGGCTTCGGCGTGGCCCCTTAAAAGCCGTTCCATGTTGATCTCCGGGTGGGAAAGAAAGCGGCGCGCGGCCTTTGTTTTGGGCGCGGATCCCCCGCATGCCCCGGTGATGGATTCCCCCGGGTTTTGACACAGGTCGGCGGCCAGGATATCCAGCCTTTTTCTTAAACGGGGATCATATACCTGGGCGGCGGCGAATTCCTCCTCTCTCCAGTTGGAATAGGTCTTTTCCCGGGCCTGGGAAAAAAGCCGGATATTTGGCTCCCGGCGGAGAACTTCCCGGAAATTTCTTTCAAGGGGATAGACATAGATGTCTTTCCCGGACCCGCATTTTTTTCCGTTGGCGTAAAACCCGGACCGACCCGCCGTTTGTCCGATATGAATCCAGTTGGCGGCCTTGTAGCACGCCCCGTCAAACCTTTGGGGGTCCACGAAGGTTTCCAGCAGAGCCGGGCGATACCCGTATCTTTCCTCCCAGTCCCCCCCCAGCCTTCTTGCGGAAAGGGCCAGGACATGGGAGGCGAGATTTTTGACCCTCACCGAAGGCAAAATCAAAAAACGGCTGTTGCACACCACCCGGCCCAGGTTGGCCCGGCGGGCGGCCTCCCCCCATCCGATCCAGCGGTCCCGGTCTTTCAGTCTCAGCGTCCCGGCGCTGTGGCTGATCCCCCCGAGCAGCCCATGCCGGTCGCTTTGAATCAGATAACGAATCTGGGCGCCGCATAAAGGCCCGCTTCCCAGGTAATGAAACCGTTCCATTATGGCGTTCCACACCCGGGATTTTTCCCTGTTTCGACGATCCCCGGACACCGGCTCCAGGGTCACTTTTCCAAGCCCGGAAAAATCGCATCTAATCTTGGCCATATCCGTGATATCCATCAATGAAATTCTGGGGGTCAGGTTATGGCTGGGGGCGGATTCGGGCAGAGTGATGAGCCCGTTTCTCTCAAGTTTAAGAAGCGCTTTTCTGCAGCTGACTTCCTTTAACTTTCCGTTCGGGGAACGCCAGTCCAGCCACCGGCAGACCTCTTGGGACAGTCGGCCCCGGGACAGGGACGGGTCTTTTTCCACGGCGCGACGAATCCTGTCAATGGCCTCGCCGCTGAAATATTTTCCGCATGCTCTCATAGGTTATGCATACATTTTATTGGCCGGCGTGTTAAGTGTGTCTTTTGATTTTTTGAAATGACAGGAATTTTCCACCACACGCCAAAGGGTCAGTCCACTTTTGAAATCATATAGCTCACCGCGCATTCGAAAGCGTAGTCTGAAATATCCAGCCGCCCTCCCTTCGGGGGCATCGCATTGAATCCCCGCATCGCGTGACTCCTTAAAACAGCGCCCCCTTTTGCCAGCAGGGGCGTCCATTCATCGGCGTTTCCAAGCCTGGGAGAGCCCGCCACGCCGCTGTCATGGCAGGTGGCGCAGGAAGCGGCGTAGATTTGCTCGCCCTCGACCAGGTCCCGGCATTCAAAGGCGCCGGCGTTGGAATCAAAGCGTGTAAGCGCCGCGATCGACACCATGGAAATAACCCCGGCCACAGTCAAAAATTTCACCCGTTTCATTTTTTTCCTCATGCGATGATTATATATTGTTTGCCGCGCGCCGCCATCGAAGCCGGCGCGGGTTTTGATGATCGAAAAAGGTTTTCATATCGGCAAAAAAAAAGCCATTTCAAAAACAGGCGGTTTTTGAAACGGCTTTTGGGGGTCGAGGGGGGGGCTTGTCAGGGCTGTTCGGCCCCTGGCTGGGGATATATCACGGGTTTTCCGTTCAGGTCCACCATCTCGGCCTCTTTTTCATCGGCCCGGACCAGGCATTGGGGGGAAAGGGGAAGCTTGCCGTGTCCGCCGGGCGAGTCCGCCACATAACGGGGAATGGCGAGCCCGGACAGCTCGCGGGTCAGACGCGCCATGATTTCAACCCCGGTCTCCACCCGGGTTCTTAGATGCTCGATGCCTTTGACGCAGTCGGCCTGGAACAGGTAGTAGGGCCGGACCCGTTGTTTTAAAAGTCCGAAAAACAGCCGGGCCATGACCCCGGGGTCGTCGTTGACCCCTTTGAGGAGAACAGTCTGGTTGCCGATGGGAATCCCCGCGTCCGCGATCCGGGCGCAGGCCTCCCGGCTTTCAGGGGTCAATTCGGCGGGATGGTTGAAATGGGCGCTGAAAAAAATCGGGTGAAATCGCCTCAGGATGGCGCAAAGATCAGGGGTGATTCTCTGGGGAAGCGTCGCCGGGGTCCTGGACCCGATCCGGATGATCTCCACATGGCTGATTTTTTTCAGGCGGCTCAAAATCCGGTCAATCTGTTCGTCATCGAGAAGCAGGGGGTCCCCTCCGGACAAAATGACCTCCCGGATTTCAGGTTTTTTTTTAATGTAATCCAGGCCCAGGTCGATGTCATGGGGCGAGACGCCCCCCTCCCCCATTCCCACCCGCCGTTTTCTCATGCAGAACCGGCAGTACACCGCGCAGACGTTGGAAACCGTCAAAAGCGCCACACGCCGGTATTTGTGGATCACGGAAGGGACCGGTTTTCGGCGCTCTTCCCCCAGGGGGTCTTTTTCCCCGCCCTTAAGGGAAATCTCCCGGATGTCCGGCAGACACTGCCGGGCGATGGGGTCGGTTTTCCAGTTTTCAAGGTCGATGAGCCCGAAGTAGTAAGGATTGATCCGCATGGGATAAGCGGAGATCACGCGCCCCAGCCCGGGCGGCGCGGCGCCCAGCTTTTTTTCCAGCGAAGGCCCGTCCGCCATGCTTTGTCCCAATATCTTTTTCCATTCATCCATCCGCTCGCTCCATTCCCTTTTTTGACGCGTTTTTGATGATGCTGGGTTTCGTAGCGCCGCGGGCGATCTTTTTCAAGGGAAAGCGCGTTTAAAACGGATTTACGGATTTTTTTAAAAGCGTTGGGTTAAATCGTGGGGGTCAAGTCGTCGGGAAGAGGCCTTTGGGGGAAAGCGCCGCGGGAGAGTTGGATGTCCGCCGAATGACAGGAGGGTATATTCACATGGATAAAATCCTCGACAATCAGATTCGACGGTTTCCCCAAAAGGTTTTCACAGATAAAAAATGATGGGGGGATGGTCCCATATTCGAAAGAAAAAAGCCATTTCAAAAAACAGGGTCTTTTTGAAATGGCTTTTTTAAAAACAGGGGATGAAAGACTACTGAAAAATCTCCCATGCATCGGGGTCGTCCTCCACAGACGTCTGGACATCAAACCCGGTCACGTCGCCCAAAAGGCTTTCAAAGACGGCGTTTCCGCTTTCCGGAGCCGGCCCGCCACCCATAAACCCGGCGGCCGCCTGAATTCTTCCCAGGGTGGCGCCTGAGTCCGATATCAAATCCAGGTCCAGCCGGTTTGCGATGGCCGACAGCCCCTCGCCGACAGGACCGACGCCCCCGGGCGAATCCGGGGCCGGGACATTCAAAGAAAACCCGGACGCGTCTTGCGTCTGCCCCAAAACGCCCAAAGCCCCGGCGGGACCGGCCGGGCCGGCCTGCCGGGAGCCGGAATCCGGCCGGACAATCGGGGGCGCTTTCACTTCAGGAACCGGTTTGTCAACGCTGGTGACAATGGCCTCAATGGTTTTGGACCCTGAAAAAGCCCCGTCGCTCGCCGTGATCTCCACCTCATACACATTGTTCCCGTCGGCGTCCAGGGGGTTGGCGTAATTCGGGGTGGACAAAAACGCCAGACGCCCCGAATTCGCGTCAATGGAAAACAGATCCCGGTCGGCGCCCCCGGTGATGGACCATGTGGCGGGGTCGTCGTCCGGATCCCGGGAGGCGGCCGTCATCACAAAGGATTCTCCCCTGTAGAGACTGACCGAGTCCGGGCTCGTGACTTCAGGGGCGAATTCGTTGACGCTCGAAACGCTGACGTAAACCGTCCGGTTTTCGGAAACAACGCCGTCCCCGGCTGTGATTTGGATCTCATACACATTGTTCGCGCCGGCGTCCGACGGACTCTCATAATCCGGGGGCGATAAAAACGTCAGGGCCCCGGAGCCGGCGTCGATGGAGAATTTGTCCTGGTCGGCCCCGCCGGTGACGCTGTAAGTCAGCGCGGCGCCCTCGGGATCCGAGGCCGAAACCGTCGGGCCGGATGTGGAATTCTCCACAGCCGCGGCCGAGGCGGCGCCGTTGAAAACCGGGGCCTCGTTCACATCGGTCACGGAGATGGTCAGGGTCCGCGTGGCGCTCAGCCTCCGGTCGCTGACGGTCACCTCCACCTCGTAAGAGCGGTCGGAGCCCTGGTCGTCGGGATTTTCATAATCCGGCGGAGTTTTAAAGGTCAACGCGCCGGAGGTCCGCCCGATTTCAAACAGATTCTGGTCGGCGCCCCCGGTGACGCTGTAAAGCAAGATCCCGCCGTCCGGGTCGGTCGCCGTGACCGAGGCCGCAAAGGAGGCGTTTTCCGAAACGGAAAAAGAGCTTGCCCCGGTGAAAGACGGCGCCGAATTGACATCCACAACAGCGGCTTTCACATCCTGGGAGTCGCTGAACTCCCCGTCGGAGACGGTGTAGGACACCTCATACACATTGTCCGAATTGGCGTCTCCCAGGCCCCGGTATGAGGGGGGAGAGATAAAATACAGGCCGTTCGCGTCGGACCTGAATTTGGCCTGGTCCGCCCCGCCGGTGATGGTGTAGGTGAAGGGGCCGTTCTCCGGGTCCGCCACCGTGATGGGCAGCGCCGCCACGCCCTCGGTGGCGTTGAGACTCTCCGCGCTGGTGATCTCAACGGGCTCGTTCACATCCGTCACGGTCACGTTGATGGTCTGGGTTCCGCTTTTGACATAATCCACCTTGGCTATGCCGATGCCGATGCTGAATGTGTATCTGGCTTTAACCTGGACCTGATAAACATTCTTTCCTTCATTCTGCCAGGGAGCGTCGTAATCCGGCGGCGACTTAAATCTCAGGTTTCCCGAGTTGTTGATGGTGAAAGAGTCGGCGTCAGTTCCCCCGACGATGCTATAGGACCGACTGAAAATGCCCGGAAGATTGCTGATATCGGAGCCCACATTCAGCGCGTTTCCGGTGTGATTTTCGGCCTTCTCAGCCGTGCTGGGGCTGGTGAAATAAACATCGAAGAGCAACGCATGCCCCCATTCGTCAAAAGAGACGGCGCCGGTCTTCACATCCCCGTCCCGGACCTCCAGAATCCAGTCGCCGTTTTGGTCCGCTCCCCCGGTGACGTCGTCTGAGGCGGCCACGTCGGCGCCGGTCATTTCGGCCATCCCGGCGATAAAATCCGGGGCCAGGCCCGCGCGGCAGCCGTACAGCAAAATATCCCCGCCCGGCTCAAGGGCCTCTCCCCACGCCCGGAGGGCCTGGGAATACCCGGCCAGGCTGTCCGTTGAAAGGGAGGCGTCCCCCAGGCGAATCGTTCCCGGGGCGCCGTGGGAAAAAATATGAATGGCGGGCAAATCAGAAAAACGCCCAAGGGTCTCGGCGACAAACCGGACCCCGTCCGAGCCTTCGGGAATGGCGACGGCCTCAAATCCCTTTGAACGCGCCTTTTCCATGATGGCGCCCCGGTCCGGGACCCCCGTGTCCACAAAAAAAAGTCCCCGGGCGGCCCCCGGCTTCTCCAGATCAAACGGGCTTTGGTCGCCGTCCGCGTTCAAAAGCTCCCCGAACTGAGCCGGGAAATGGCCCGGGATGTCCGCGCCTCCGTCATCCGGGACGTGATCCGCGTCAAAATCGGCGGCAAGCCCCACCGCGTCCAGCATGATCCTGGGCTCCAGTCTCATAAAATGAACCATACCGCTCCTCCTTTTTGGCAGGCAAAACATTTCAAAAACCCGGCGAACTTTCCATATATTTTAAAAGATATGAACGTTATTCAGGAAAGTCAATGGCTTCCGCTTTTTTTTAAAAGCTGTTTTTCCAAACCGGGATCAGCGGACAGGCTCTCATGTTTTTTTTAAAAAAGCCATTTCAAAAAACAATATAGTGAAATTTATGAAACGGCGGAAAGGATTTTTTTGACCTTTTTTATAAAATAGGTGTTAAGTGCCATGACATCGTGAACAGAAAAATGTGCCAGCACATCGTGGACAAAATAGTTCTTTGACAATCAAGTAGTCGCTTGTCATCCTGAGCATTTTCCGTAATGGAGGAAAGCTCATGAAGGATGACGTTAAAAAACGTATCCAAGCCGTCCGACGTTTTCTTGCCGGTGAGAAACCGGATGCCATCTGCGTGTCCATGGTCCGATCAAAGTCATGGCTCTACAAATGGATCAATCGTTACAATGAAAATGACGAGGGCTGGCACAACAGTTTCTCAAGGCGTCCTAATAAGATCACAAATCGCACACCGGGTGAAATTGAAACGATCATTAAAGCGATTCGGGTCAATCTTCATAAACGGAATCTGTTTTGCGGCGCCCAGGCGATTTTGTGGGAAATGGAGGATATGGGCGTTTTTCCCTTGCCTTCGCTGCGAACAATCAACCGTATTTTGAGTCGAAACAATCTCATTCGCCGAAGGGACGGCAAATACACGGCGAAAGGAACGTCTTACCCCAAGCTCCCGTCTCTTCTGGCGAACCAGTCACATCAGATGGATCTCATTGGGCCTTGCTATCTCACAGGACCGATCCGTTTTTATGGGCTCAATGTCATCGACACGGCAACCGCGCGTTGCGGTCTGCATTCATTGTCAACCAAGTCCGGCGGGGACGTTTTGCATGGAACATGGTCTATCTGGACCCGAATCGGGATTCCGAACAACATTCAGGTGGATAACGCCATGACTTTTTGCGGCAGCCCAAAATATCCCCGGGTCATGAGCCAGTTCGTTCGTCTGTGTCTGCATCATGGAGTGGAGCCCTGGTTTATCCCTGTGTCGGAACCCTGGCGAAACGGCGTCATTGAGAAGTTCAACGATCTTTACCGGCGGATGTTTCTCGGCAAAACGCTGATGGCCACAAAGGCTGAATTGAGGGATGGAACATTGGCCTTTGAACAGCGACATAACAGCAAATACCGCTACAGCAAGCTGGGTGGCAAAACGCCCCTGAAAGCCCTGGCGGCGATGAAGGCAAAGCTGAGGTTTCCAAGTCAGGAGGATAAACCTCACCAGCGACTTAAGAAACCAAAATCCGGACGCTGCCACTTGGTTCGCCTGGTCCGAAGTGACCTCAGGGTCAACATTTTTGGGGAGATGTTTCCCGTCCGAAGACAGTGAGGCTCGAATATGTGGTGGCTACTATTGATGTCAAAGAACAAAAATTAAAACTCTTCCTGGACAAAACCCAGGTGGATGAGTGTAGAATGCCACATTATATTTAACCAAGCGTAGGATTTTTTTCAGAATATATTGACGAAAGAATAAAATTATCAGAATAAATGAAGCCTCTCAGTGAGAGGCTTTTTTTTATGGGAAAAGGGCGGCCAAGTCTTTGGCAGGACAAACCGCCCTTTTCCAAAACCAAGGGCTGAAACTTCCAGCCCTGCAAGGAGGTGTGATGGTAATATTTATTTCCATAAAACTCAAGAAGCTTTTTGAACAAGAGCGCGATTATAAATGGAAAAAGCCGAAGCAATGCCCCCGCTGCGGCGGATGCAGGCTGTGGGGGCATGGGTATGCGCCCGTTTTGTTTGACGGTTTCAGAAAACCGCTTCTGATTAAGCGCAATCGGTGTCCGGACTGCCATTGTGTGATACGTTTCCGGCCAAAGGGGTATTTCGGGCGGATTCAGGCGTCAAAGAATGCCATACGCTCATGCATATCCGGGAAATTAAAATATGCCAAATGCCCCGGCTCCATCAGCCGGAGCCGGCGGCGTCACTGGGTCATGGCCCTGACCCGGCGGATCAAGGCGCATTTCGGCGACACGTGGCAAAAAAGCATATTAAAGGGATTGAACTATCTTGCGTTCCTGGGTCATATTCCGGTGAGCCGTTCCATTTAACGCCCGTCCATTTCCATTTTTCACCCTCCCCACCCAAGAGTGTCATTTACCGGCTTTTTTTTCTGTCGTAAGAAGGGAAAAGATAAAATGTGCGTCAACCCGGACAAAAAAAGGAGGCGTTATGACCAAAGAGCAGAGAATGGATGTGGCGGTTTTTCGTTACGGTGTTATCAGTGATTTTGTAAACGGGCCAAGCCTGTCCCGTCAGGAAAAGCGGAGGCTTTTACAGGGCAAAAGCGAAAAAAAATGGCGGATACCCTTTTCTGAAAAGACCCGGATCAGCAAAAGCGGCATATTGCGATGGATTCGTCTTTACGAAAAAAGCGGCTGTGATATCCGATCATTGTATCCCAAAGTCCGCGCGGACAAGGGAAAAAGCAGGGTCATAGATGATGACACGGCGCTGGGTCTGGCTGAGCTGAGGAAACAGTTTCCCAAATCGACTGTGGCCGCTCTGATTGAAAAAATGCGCAAGGGAAAATCGGAGGCTTTCCGGCGCCCGCTTTCCCCGTCCACGGTTTACCGGTTTTTGAATCAGCGCGGGCTTATGGACATGACCCGGAAAACCCCGGAGGACAGGCGCAAGTTTGAGGCGGAGATGCCCAATGATTTATGGCAGAGCGATGTCATGCACGGACCCAAAGTTCTTGCCGACGGCAAAAATAAAAAGACTTATCTGATCGCCATCATAGACGATCATTCCAGGCTGATCGTTCACGCGAAATTTTATTTCTCAGAAAATCTGGTCAACTATATGGACGCGTTTCAGGACGCGCTTTTGAAGCGCGGCCTGCCCCGAAAACTCTATGTGGACAACGGCGCGGCGTTTCGCAGCGTCCGTCTGGCTTATACCGCCGCCTCATTAAATATCGCGCTTATTCGCGCCCGGCCGTATAAACCCCAGGGAAAGGGAAAGATCGAGCGGTGGTTTAAAACCGTGCGGTCGGGTTTTTTGCCTGACTTTCAAGGAGATACGATCAATGATATCAA
Organism: Candidatus Desulfarcum epimagneticum; assembly: GCA_900659855.1. NCBI lineage: Bacteria > Pseudomonadati > Thermodesulfobacteriota > Desulfobacteria > Desulfobacterales > Desulfobacteraceae > Candidatus Desulfarcum > Candidatus Desulfarcum epimagneticum. The sequence continues at coordinate 46,819 of CAACVI010000006.1, read as the reverse complement.
TTCTGCGCTGACCCGCTGGATCGGGACCCAATATCACCCAAAGAAACATGGGGCCACAGGCCAGAGTCCTTTCGAGCGCTTCACCGCCCATATGGAATGTTTAAGAGCCGCTCCCGCAAATCTGAAAGATCATTTTCGAATCACCGCAAGACGCAGGGTGGCCAAAGACCGGACCATCACCTTAAACGGCAGACTGTATGAGGGGCCTGTGGCCCTTATCGGCAAAAATGTGGAGCTTTGCTTTCATCCCGATGAGCCTGATTCGGTGGAGATTAAATATAAAAGCAGGTCTTTTGGAAACGCGTCGCCGGTCAACCTTGCCGTCAACTGCAGGGTTAAAAGAGCCAAAAACACCCATGCCGACATGGAGCCCGCCCCGGGTTCCAGTTATCATGGCGGAAGTCTTTTATAGGGAGGCCGCATGGATAATCACAGGGTTTTTTTCAGTTTAAAAAAAGAGCCGTTTATCTCGGATTTAAAGCCGAATGAGATGCTTGAAACCCATGAGCTGATATCGGTTCAAAATCGCTTTGACTATGCTGTGGGACTGGGAGGCATCGGTCTTGTCACCGGCGAGATCGGAAGCGGAAAATCAACGGCTTTGCGTTACAGCGCCGCCATGCTTCACCCTTCCGAATATCGCTGCGTCTACGTGGTGGCCTCATCAGGTTCCATCATTGAGCTTTACCGGCAGATCATATCAAAGCTTCAGATATTTTTGTCCACCAACTCCAAAGCCTTGATGACGGACATGATTCGTAAAGAGATCAAAAAACAGGTCCTCGGGAAAAAAATAAAGCCGGTTTTGATCATAGACGAAGCGTCATTGCTGAGGCTGGAGGTCTTTGCCGAACTGCACACCATCACCCAGTTCGAAAAAGACTCCAAACCCTGGCTGCCCGTCATATTGGCGGGGCAGTCCAACCTGATTGACAAATTGATGTATCGGGGCTCCGGCCCCCTGGCGTCAAGAATTATTGCCCGAAGTCATCTGGAAGGGCTTAACCTGGATATGATGCGAAAATACCTGGCCCACCACCTGGGACTTGCCGGAGTGGAGACAAATCTTTTTGATGACACCGCCGCAAGGGCCATACACCAGGGCTCCGGGGGTCTTTTGAGAAAGGCCAACCACCTGGCAAGGGGAGCTCTTATAGCGGCGGCGGCCCAAAAATCAATGACAGTGAAAGCGGATCACGTCAGACTGGCTTCCACTGAAATCTTTTGATACCGTATTCGGTGAAACGGAGGAAGGCTCTGCTGGGGAGCAACCTTCCAAGGGATAGCCGAACGCAGACAGCATTGAATGATGCCTGCATAAAGGGGCGCGGCATATATCAGCGCCGCGCCCCCCATCAGGAAATCATTCAAGCTTTTCTGCCCATGCCTTAAAAAACCCATAAGATAAAAGAGCGAAGCGATTCCGATTAATCATGCCCGCAGATCAATGCGCAGGCTCATGATTCAGACAATGTGAAAAAATAGACTTTCGGTCAAAATAATCAGAAAAAATCGGTTTGCATAATTTGGAAATCAACAATGAGTTTGATTACAAAATTCCATAAATCGTCATTGTGTCTACGATGTCCTGGCACTAAAAAGTGTCCACGATGTCATGGCACTTAACAAATAGGGATTTGACAGGGAATTTTCCGTCATCAAATCCACTTTTCGGCCAAACATATTCTCAAACAATTCATGCAGCTTAAAATAATTGTCGGCATATTTTTCAAAAGGAATATCTTTGAATTTGATTAACAGGTCAATATCGCTGTTCTCAGTGAAATATCCCCCTTTTATAGCCATAAAATATCACAAAAACAGGGGGGTCAAAAAGCAATCATAGTATGCATGCTGAAAATAAGGAATCCATGGAAATCATGCCCACAAATCATGATCCGGAAACCATGACAAATCAGCGTATTTGTGGGTCAGCTCCGTTCCGGCGGGAATCGGTTTTGTCGAGAAACCTTCAATAAAGTTTTCTCTGAAATATCGAATAATTTTAACATTCGGGGCGTGGGAATGATTCATATAAAGCGCCTGCCCGAGGGAAATCGCGTATGTTTTTTCCCATTTGAAAAAATAATGGCGCAAAGACAGGTCCCGGTATTGATCCAACTCATCTTCCGGTATCGGCATCATAAAATTTATGAATATCTTGCGATTTGTCGGAATATCCTCCATGGCGAAAACGCCCTTTCCTTTTTCAGCCGTATCTTTTATGGCAATCTCAAATTCTGATCCGTATTTCATAATTCTGCTCCCTCAAAAACTTTTTTGGGCAAACAGCCAATAAAACAGCGCGGTTCTGATATACAAGCCATTTTTTGCCTGTTCGAAATATTTTGCGTTGGACAAATTGTTTATTTCAGCCGCGATATTGGTTCTGGGCAGGGGGTGCAACAATATGACATCCTTATTGAATCTTTTCAATTTCTCTTTGGAAAAGATCAGGTTTGGATAAATCTCGTATGAGCGCGCGATGGATTCTCCCTCCGCGTTCAAATCATCAATATAGATCACATCTATGCCTTTGACATGGGGCGTTTCAAAAAACTCTTCGTAATTTTCATAATAATGGACAGCGGCAAATTCCGGGGATACTCTTTCATGATTTCCGGAAAAACGGAGTCTTTCCGGGACCACAAAATGTATATTGATATTTTCCCAGCGCGTCAGTCCGGCCAGAAATGAATTGACGCACCGGTTGTCCGGATTCCCGGAAATTAAAATATTGATGTCGTTTAATCTTCCCAACAGATTAAAAATAGTGAACAGATCAAGCAGACCCTGGGTCGGGTGCTCCCATCGTCCGCATCCGGCGGATATGACGGGAACGCTCACATCTTTTTTAAACGCGTTTAAGACCATCTCGTTTTGCGATCTCAACACGATCACATCGCAATATTCCGTCACAATTTTCGCGGTGTCGGCAAAGCTTTCATGATAAGTTCCCCCCAGACGGGTTGTTTCAATATCTGAAAATCCGATCCATTTTCCCCCCAATCGAAGAAAAGAAGACTGGAAACTGAGTTGCGTCCGGGTGCTCGGTTGCAGGAAAAAACTTCCCATGATTTTTCCGCCCAATATATTCCCGTTTTTTAAAATCAGATTCGAATAGTCATTGGCGATATCAAAAATATCGAGGATATCATCTTTTTTTATATCCAGAATGGATGTGATATGCTTCATGATTTTTTTCCATTTTTTATTTCTAAAACCGCGTTTTTAATTATTCCCGCCCCTTTTTCCAGCGCGTCTTGTCCTATGGTCAGCGGCGGCAAAATTTTCAGCGTCTCATCTTGAGTTCCGCAAGTTTCGACGACCAGGTTTTTTTGGAAACATTTTCTGGAAACTGCGGCGGCAAAAGCCTTGTCTTTAAACTCAAGCCCATAAATCAAACCTTTGCCCCTGATTTGAATTCCCAATCCGGAATGATCTCCCTTTATTTCTTCCAGACTTCTTTTTAAATATGCCGATTTTTTCGCGATTGAATCCGAAAAAGCGCCATCCCTCCAATATTTTCGCAAAATCGCGGCGCCCGCCACAAAGGCGAGGTTGTTTCCGCGAAACGTGCCTGTGTGCTGCCCCGGTTTCCACACATCCAACTCGGGTTTCATCAAAACAAAGGAGAACGGCAACCCCCCGCCAATGGACTTTGAAACCACCACAATATCAGGGACAATGCCATAATCTTCAAAACTGAAGAACGTCCCGGTTCGGCCATTTCCGACCTGGATGTCGTCAATAATCAATAAAATATCATGATCCCGGCATAACGCCGACAAATCTTGCAGCCATTTCCTCCCGGCGACATTTATACCTCCTTCGCCTTGAATGGTTTCCAAAATGACCGCCGCAGGCAAGGCGATCCCGCTGCCTGAATCTTCAAGATATTTTTTCAGATGCCCGATGGTGTTCACATCAGGGCCCAAATACTGATCATAGGGCATGAAAACAGTCCCGTTGGCCATGCAAAAAAAATCGTTTTTATAATAGTCGTTGGCGGTGACGGCAAGCGCCCCCAAAGTGTTTCCGTGATACCCTTTTGTAAACGCCATCACAGACGCCCGTTTTTTGGCCATTCGGGCCAATTTCAAAGCCGCTTCAACCGCGTTGGTTCCGGTGGGGCCTGTGAACTGAATTTTGTGGTCATAACCTCTCGGGGCAAGAATCGTTTTGCAGAATTCATTGATAAAACGTTCTTTAGCCTCCGTCGCCTTGTCCAGACTATGGATAATGCCATCATTCCGGAGGTATTTTATAAGCTCTTTTTTTATGATGGGATTATTATGCCCGTAATTAAGAGCGCCGGCGCCGCTCAAAAAATCTATATATTTATTCCCGGAAACATCATAAAGAAACTCGTTTTTCGCTCTGGAAAACAATGCCGGGAAATGCCTGACATAATAACGCGCTTTCGATTCTTTTTCGCTGAAAAGGTCAAGTCGTCTGTTTTTTGGGGAAGCCATCGACCTTTCTTTAAGTCTAAAATCTTCCCCTCGCGAATCAAACAGTTCATAAACATATTTGTCTTTCGGATAATCAGCCCCCGGCTCATTCCGTCCTGTCAGGACACTCAATTTTTCACGTTCCGATAAAACATGGGACTCGCTATAATTTTCCATGATTTCCTTTTCTCAACTGGGCCACAATTATGTGGCCATAATTATTAACCTTGACGACATCGTAAAAAGTCCGATCTACTGCGTTGCGGCGATTTTTTGTTCCTTCGGCATACTGGGTATCGCCTCGCTTATTAAAAATAACCACCACGCCTTGTATATCGAATTTTTACGATGCCGTCTGATCTGTTTTTTACGAGTTTATCAACCTTGATGGCGTCGTAAAAAATCCGATCTGCCATCATCCCCTCATTTAAACCCGGCTATAGAGGTTTCATGGGAACCGGGGGTCCATTAAGGGCTTTTTCCAGACGATTCGCCGCTGAGGAAAACGCCCGGACGTTGTCCTTGAATTGATGGGCAATCTCATAGGAAAGGGGGCCGGGCGCGGGGATGACCCGGTATCCCAGGGAGCTTGCCGGAATGTCGATAAACGCCCTGGCCAGATTTTCCTCGCGTTTTTTTTCAAGCTCGCGAATCATGGCGACAATCTTTTCGGCGATTATTCACATCCAGCCGCCTATCAGCAAAAAGGGCCCCCAATATGCCGGATGTTGATAGCGTTTTTTCGCGATGAGGCTTTTCTGGGCGTTTTGCAGCGCCCGGGCCTTTGAGAACCCTGGTTTTTTCAACTGCCGGTAAAATTCCCGGATGGCCATGGAGGTGGCTTCGTCATCCACAAACCACAATGTCGCCACAACGCTTTTCACCCCGGCCTTCACCGCCGCGCCGGCGAGCCCCAGGGCGGCCCGTTCGTCGCCCATGGCCGTCTGGCAGGCGCTTAATGTCAGAAGCTGAACCTTTTTTTTTCTGAATCTTCCCATGCGGATCAAATCCGACAGGGCGTTCATATTCAGCTTGTCTTCATAAAGAAGCAAAAAACTGTTCTCGGGGCTGTCCCCGAAGACCCCATGGGTGGCCATGTGAACAATGGAGTAGGCGTTGTTTCGAAATTGATCCCGCAAATTTTTAAGATTGTGCTCTTTTTCCGAATAGAACCGCTTTGCATTCATGATGGAAGCGATGTCCTTTAATTCGGCCCTGACACCGGGAAGGGCCGAAAAACCCTGTCGGGCTTCAGAAAGCCCGGTGATGAGGATTTCGGGATTTTCAGGCGCCCGGATTTCTCCAAAATCGGTGAGAGTCGCAGCCGGCGCAACGCCCAAGGCGTATCTTTCCACAAGGAACTTTTCGCCGTCGTGCAGGGTGGAAAACGGGATCAGCCTCAGCGCCCCGTCCGGAGCGATGACAAGGGTGTGGATGCCGCGGCGTTTAAACTCTTGTTCAAAGGGGCGAATGAGCCAGTCGTACAGCTTTTGCGCTTCATACATGAATCGTTTGACCGTGCGGTTTTGAAGCCCCATCCTGAGCTTTGCGACCACATCTCTCACCTCTTTTTGCCCCGCGTGTGTTTCTTTTTGTCTGATCCCGTCCGGGAAGTCGGCCAGAACCGTGAGGCGGTCTTTAAATGCGATGGGATACAGCAGCGCCACGCCTTTGGGGGTTTTATGGTTTTTCCCGGAATCGTTTGGAGGCGCCGCGCATTCGCTCTGGAAATAATTCTGAAGCTCCGAGGTTTTAAGGGTTTCCATCACATCCCGGGCCGCCTTCAGTTTGCCCTGGTCCAGAAACAGTTTCGCAAGACCCAGGTAAACCGGTTTCACCCGGGTGTTGAAAAAATCTTTTTTATTCCGATAACCGTTGAACAACTCCCGTTGTATGGGATTTAGCGTGTCGATGGATTTCCGGTAATAAAAAATCGCCTTTTCAATGTTTTTCCCCGAGGTAAAAAGCCGTCCCATTTGCCATTGCCACCGGTATAAAATGTCCGGAGAATGGGCGCGCCGCGCAAAAAAAATGGCCTTTCCGGTGAAATTTGCGGCCTCTTTTCTTTTGTCCGATTTTTTTTCTGGTTTTTGGGCCGATTCTTTTCGCGCCAAAATTTCGGATTCCTCTTCCCGCAATTGTCCCAGGAAACCATACGACAAAGACAGGAGTCGGTCGTTTTTGAGATTTCCAGCGATTTTAAGCGCCTGCCCGGCGGCGTTTTCCCGGGCTGAAAAAAGCGTTTGTTTTGTTTCGCCGCCCATTCCTTGGCCGGATTCCGGGATTTCATCCAAAACGGCATAAAAAGACAGCAGGGCCGCGCCCGCGCCTGTGGCTGTGGAGTCGGTTGTCATCTGAATCAAGCCGCCCTCTCCATCAAAACGAAGTGACTCAGACGCCGACAATGTCACCGACCCGCCTGCGCCGGACCCTTGTGTGTCAGAGTTGATATACGCCCCGGCCGTGAACTCGATATTTTTGGCGTTAATCTCCAGGCCGCCCGCATCGCCCGTGGCCCCGGCGGCGCTTGCCGCCTGAATCAAGCTTCCCCGGCCATCGATTCTCTTTCCGGAAAAGCGGACAGACTCAGACGCCGATAATGTCACGGACCCGCCCCGGCCCGCCCCATAAGCGCTGGCATTGATCCACGCCCCATCCGTAAACTCGATATTTTTGGCGTTAATCGCAAGCATACCCGCATCGCCCGCGGCTGTGGAGGCGCTGGTCACATGAATCTCGCTGGTCTGTCTATAATAATATCTCCCTGAAAACCGAACGGTCTCATCCGCATGCAAGTCTATTCCGGCGCCTTTTCCTCCGGCGACGGCCCTTGTGGATATCCGTGAATCGCCCGTGACATGGATATGATCCGCTTTGATTCCTATGCCGACGCCGGCCGCGTTGGCGGCGGAATCATTTTCCGCGTACAAATGGCTCCCATCAAGCTCAAACGCGCTCGCGCGAACAAATATCCTGCCAACCGCCGCTGGAACGGCGACAATGGTATCATTATTAACGCTGATTGTGGAACCGCCGCTAATCTTGATATCTCCCAACCGTTCATTGTCAACATTGACGCCCATATCAGTCAGTCTCGCCTCTCCCTCCGACGCCACGCTGACCAGGTCAATCCTTCCCCCAGGGGCCGTGAGGGTGGAAGCGCGATTAAAACTTTGAGTGTGGCCTGATAAAAGACCATTGGTTTTGGCCAGGATTTCCACAAAAGGGTCCAGCCGGCCGTCATATGGAGGAACGCTCCCGGAATCAGGAGGATACGGTGAAATTCTCGAACCTGTCCTTTCGATTTCAAGGCGCCCCCCGATCAAAGAAATATCTTTGCCTGCCGGAAGTTTCAGGCTTGAGCCATTGATCGAGATCGGCCCGACGTCGTTTCCCGAAAACCCGAAAGCCGAGACCGGCGCCGAGGTCAAAGACGAGCCCTCTCCCATAGCCGCGTATAACACGCCCCCGTCACTCAGCTTCAGGAAATCGGCCGTGGTCACATGGAAATATCCGCTCAAATTGAGGGAGGCGTTGGGGCCAAACATCACGCCGTTGGGATTTAAGAAAAAAAGATCGGCCCCCGGGATGGACGACTTCAAGGTCCCGTCGATCCAGGAATTATGACTTCCGGAAACCCTGCTGATAATATTAACGATGGAACTCGCTCCCCGGAAATCGGCCGTCTGTCCGGTTTCGACATTAAAATCGGAAAAACTGTGAAACAGGTTCGCCCCCCGGGCGCTTCCGCCAGTGATATTGAACGTGTCGCCGACCTGATCCACAACCGTGTTCATGGACGCGTCTGCGGAAAGCCCGTGTCCGGAGCCCCCATAGGCTGAAAATGCCAGCAGAGCCAACGCCCCGGAGAGGAAAAAATGGAACTTTTTTTGCGCCGATGATGGATTGATTTCATTTATTTTCCTTTTAAAACCAGCAAAATAGCATCAAAACGGTAAAATTCAGCTCTCGCCTGTTTTAATCGGTCCGGGGCCCTATCCGGAAGGCCGGACGCTGACTCCGTCCTTGATTTGGCGCATGTTTAGGGGCGCGCCGCGGCCATCCAGGTCCAGGGCCATGGTCTCGGCCCGGGAAAATATTTCCCTGGCGGCCATCATGACCCGGCTCTCGCTTTCCAGGGCCCCGGCCGCGGGGATGACCCGGTATCCCAGGGAGCTTGCCAGAATGTCGACAAACGCCCTGGCCAGCTTTTCCTCGCGTTTTTTTTCAAGCTCGCGAATCATGGCGACAATCTTTTCAAGGGGGTTTTCCGAAGTGTTTTCGCAAGCCCTGGAGTCGGCGGCCCACAGGTAAATCTGCCGGTGGCTTTTTTTCCAGAGTTTGGCCATGAAACTCACGCCCAGGATCTTGTTGGCCCGGTCAAAAAGGGCATGGCATTTTTCAGTGATTTCTTGTTTTCTCATTGCTCGCCTCTCTTCTGTTTGATTTTTAAACGCGCATGGATCATATTTAAAAAAACCACGATTCCAGGTCCCCGCCCTCCGCGCCCGGAATATCCACATTAAAACCCTGAATGCGTCCCTCAAGGCTTTGAAGCGCCGCATTGCCGTTTTGGGGAGCTTTTCCCGGCCCCGGGGAATCCGCCGGGGAAAAGCCGCCCTGGCGGATCCGGCCCAGGGTGACGCCGCCTTCCGGGATTAAATCCAAAGCCAGGTTTCGGGCCAGGCCCGATATCCTCTCCCCCCCCCCATGATCCGGGGAAAACGGGGTTGAAAAATCCGGCGCCGAATTCGGCGGGATTGCCTGATCCGCCGCGGCTTGATTTCCCCCCGTGTCCGTCGCGTTCACGGACGCGGGCCGGCGGAAAGGGGCCGGGGGAATTACCGGAGAGGGCTCCGGTTCCGGCTTCGGCTCAGCGACGTCGGTCACAGCGGCCCGAACGGTCCGGGCCGCGAAAAACGTCCCGTCGTCGGCCGTGATCTCCACCTCGTAGATATTGTCGGCGTCGGCGTCCTCCGGATTTCGAACATCCGGGACGGACAAAAACCCCAGGGCTCCGGAACTCGGATCAATGGAAAATTTCCCCTGGTCCGCGCCTCCCGAGACGCTCCAGGTCAGCGTGTCCCCGTCAGGGTCTGTGGCCGCGGCGTTTAAGACAAAAGCGCTGTCTTTGTAAACCCGGGCCTCGGCCGGGCTGGTGATGACCGGGGAGAATTCATTGACCCCGGTCACGGCGATGGAAAAGGCCCGCCTGGACGACAGAGACCCGTCGCTCGCCGTGATCTCCACCTCGTGGCGGTTGTTCCCGTCGGCGTCGCCGGGGCTCTCATAATCCGGCGCCGCGTTGAATGTCAGCGCCCCGGAATTCGGATCGATGGAAAACCGGCCCGCGTCCGCGCCGCCTGAGACGGCGTAGGTCACGGCCCCTCCCTCGGGATCGCTCGCCGATACCGTCGGGCCGGAAACGGCGTTTTCCGTCGCCGTCGCCGGGGACAGGCCGGTGATGACCGGCGCCTCGTCCACATTGGAAACGGTCACGGAGATGAGCTGGGAGACGGCGTTTTTCCGGTCGCTGACGGTCACCTCCACCTCGTGCGCATTGTCGGAATTCGCGTCGGCGGGATTTTCAAAGTCCGGGGCTGTCTTGAATGTCAGCGCCCCGGACAGTCGTCCGATGGAAAACAGCGCCTGGTCCGCGCCCCCTGAAACGCTGTAAAGCAACGTCCCCCCGTCGGGATCCGACGCTGTGACGGTCCCCGCCGAGAGAGAGCCTTCCGGAGCCGAGGCGCTCGCCGGGGAGGTGATGGCGGGAGGCGAATTGTCGTCCCCCAAAGATATCCGGATGTCCTGATAAACGGTGAAAACCCCGTTGGTGACGCTTACCGAGACTTCGTACACATTGTCCGCGTTGGCGTCCCCCAGGCCCCTGTAGGTCGGGGGCGATATAAAACGAAACCCGGCGCCCTCGGCCACAAATCTGGCCTGGTCGGCCCCGCCGGTGATCACGCAGGTCAAAGAAAGCCCGGACGGATCTGTGGCTGAAAAAGGCACGGAAACCGTGTTTTCCACCACAGTGAGATTTTCCAAAGACACAATCACCGGGGTCTCGACGGTGTCCGTCACCGTGACGCTGATGGTCTGGGCCGCGCCCAGGGTCCCGTCGCTCGCGGTCACCTGGACCTCATAGACATTGTCGGCGTCCGAGTCGCCGGGAATATCAAAATCCGGCGCCGACAGAAAAGTCAACGCGCCGGTGGAGGCGTTGATGGAAAATTTGCCCTGGTCGGCCCCGCCGCTCACGCTCCAGACCACCGCGTCTCCGTCGGCATCAGTCGCGCTCAAAGTGGCGACCACGGTCTGCTCTTCGACCGAGTTAAACGCGTTCGCGCTGGTGATGGCGGGCGAATCGTTGTTGATCCACACCCGGTTGCCCTGGCCGGTGTAATTGGTCGCAAAAGCGTCCAGGTCCCCGTCCCCGTCCAGATCCCCCAGCGCCGCGTCATGGCTGTCGTAACTTCCCAGGCTCTGACCCGAATCCGTGAACGTCCCGGACCCGTCGTTTTTCCACACCTTGTTGGGCCGGCCGGGATCATTGGCCACAAAGACGTCCAGATCCCCGTCCACGTCCACGTCCCCCAAATCCAAACCGACGCTCTGGGAACTCCCTATGCTCTGGCCCGAATCCGTGAAAGTCCCGGAGCCGTTGTTCAGCCACACCCGGTTGCCCTGGCCATAATTGGCCACAAAGGCGTCCAGATCGTTGTCCCCGTCCACATCCCCCAGCTTTACACCAAAACTGTAGTAACTTCCCAGGCTCTGGCCCGAATCCGTGAAAGTCCCGGACCCGTTATTCAGCCACACCCGGTTGCCCTGTTCCCAGTAATTGGCCACAAAGGCGTCCAGGTCACCGTCTCCGTCCAGATCCCCCAACTCCACGCCAAAGCTGTCCAAAGTTTCCAGGCTCTGGCCCGAATCCGTGAACGTCCCGGACCCGTCGTTGATCCACACCCGGTCGCCCTGGCCGGTGTGATGGGTCACAAAGGCGTCCAGGTCCCCGTCGCCGTCCAGGTCCCCCAGCGCCGCGTCGGTTCCGTTGTAATTCCCCAGGCTCTGCCCCGAATCCGTGAAGTTTCCGGAACCGTCATTCATCCACACCCGGTCGCCCTGGGCCGTATTGGGGGAAAAGGCGTCCAGGTCCCCGTCACCGTCCAGGTCCCCCAGCGCCACGCCATGACTGTGCCAGGTCCCCAGGCTCTGGCCCGAATCCGTGAAAGTCCCGGAACCGTTGTTGATCCACACCCGGTTGGCCTGGTTCTCATTGGCCACAAAGGCGTCCAGGTCCCCATCCCCGTCCAGATCCCCCAGCGCCGTTCCCCGGGAATAGGCGCTCCCAAGATTCTGGCCGCTGTCTTTAAAATCCCCGTTCCCCAGGAGGGAATCAAAGGCGCTCAAGCTTTCCATTCTAAAATAAATATCCGCCGCGCTCGCGCCGTCGGTCTCCATTTCAAAGTCGCCCCCGGCGGCCTCGTTTCCCGTGACGTCGTCCGAGGCCGCCACATGGGCGCCGGCGGTTTCAGAGACGGCCTTCATGAAAAGCGCCCCCTCCTCCCCAGCGGCCAGGCCGCAGGCCAGGAGATCGATCCGGCCTTTTTCCCCGGCCAGCGCGCCCATTTTTTCAAAAAAAGACCGGATTTCCGCGTCATGGGAAAGCGCGCCCGCTGAAACCGTCTTCCCCTTTGCCGGCTCGAATTTTCCCGGCCCCCATCCGTGGGTCGCAAGGGCGATGGAGGCGGAGGGGCGGCCGTCCAGCTCTTCTTCAATCCTGTCGGCCAGGTTTTTTAAATCCGCGCTCTCAAAATCATAGACCATGACCGAAACCCCGCCGGCCGCCGCCGCCGCCAGATCGCCGCGGTCTTGAATATTGTCGGCGATGACCAGGAGACGGGGGCTTTCATTTGAATCGTCTTTTGAAATGGGCCGGTCATACCCGTCCGGCAGCTCTGAAAATTCGCTCCCGCCCCCGGCAAGATCATGATCCGAATCGTCAAAATCAAAATCAGCGGCCAGGCCCACCGCGTCCAGCATGATCCTTTGCTCCAGCTTGAAAAAATGAATCATGAGTCTCCTCCATCGCCTTTATTCGCGTCCCGGCTGATCCACGCGGAAGGGAAACAGGGCTTCCTCCCCTCCCCGGATCAAATCCCCGGACATGCCCGGGTTTAAGCGGCGGAACAAATCAATGAACTCGTCAAAAACCAGGTCCGCGGGAATTTTGCACACCTGGCCCAGGACGTAGTGGATGTATCGGGGCGGCTCGCCCGCGGGCATCCTGTGTTTTTTGATCCGGACCACAATATCGTACAGCCGAAGACGGCGGCCGATGAGCAGGTCCGGTTTGCCCAAAGGCGCCGGAATTCCGGCGGCGCCCAGGGCCAGGGAGGCGGAGTCCGGGCCTTTTTTGTCCGCGAAAATCTCACTCCACTGGTCGTAATTCACGCCGAGAGTCGCCATGAGCGCCCCGTGGGCGTCCGCCAGGGCGCCGAACGCCTTGTCCCGCTTCAAGCCGGCCACCATCTCCTCCATGACCCGCCTGGCCATGTCCGCGGCGGAAAGCATGCCGGCCTGACGCCTTGCGCGCCCCATCTCGGACAAATCCTTATGGATCCGGTGATACTGCTCATAGAGATTAAACTGCTCCCGGGCCATGCCGAACCGGTGAAGCGCCATGTGAACCTGGGCCACAATTCCCGCCGTGAGAAGGGAGCGGCGGGTTTCGGCCAGCCGGGTTTTCATATTCTCCCCCTTAAGCTTCATGGCCTTGAAGGGGAGGGACAAAATATTCATCGCCACATTGGCCCCGATGGAATGCCAGCTACTGTGATGCAGGTAGGGGTTTGAATCGTAATGAGAGGAGGCGTTAAACCGGATCCCGGGAAACATATCGGTCAGCGCGGCCCGGGCCTCATCCCGCTGGATCTGGATGCTTAAGTCGCTGACAAACAGCTCGGGGCGGTTCCTTAAGGACATAATCTCCATCTCCGGGGCTTTTAATTTTTTCGGATCGGGCATTTGGGCAATAAACGCCAGATCATCGGCGGCGGCCAGGTAAAAATCGGCGCCGGGGCCGACGCCCATGAGGTTGGCCAGCTCAATCCTGGCCCCGGACGCCTCGGCCTGAAGGGACGAGGCGGTCAAAGCCAGGCTCACCAGCGTCTTTTCCGCCTCCTTGAGTCTGGAGGGGTCGGCCTGTCTGGCGGCCACGAGTTTTTCCACCGCCGCCTTGTTTTCTTTCAGAATTTTCTCGATTTTGGGAATCTTTTCCAGGTTCTTTTCGGCCATCACGGATTTCCAGTACGCGGCCCTGACGTTCATAGCCAGAAGCTGCCCCTGGCGCTTGCGCTCCATGCGCCTGATCTCGGAATTCACCGCCGCCTGACGGGCGCGAATGTAGGAAAGGCCGAAATCCAGAATGTTCCACGAAAGAGAAAACTCCCGGGTATTGACGTCCCGGGGCTCTGAGATCACATTGGAAACCGTCACCTGCCCGGTGTCCAGGTCTTTGGAGTCCGATATGTCATAATCGCTTCGGCTGGACGATCCGGCGGAAAAATCGCCCCGGGGAAGCATCTTCAGTTTGGCGGACACCGCGTCGCCGTCGGAAATCTCCTCCATTATCCCCCGGACCCGGATTTCCAGATTGTTTTCAAGGGCGATTCTCATGGCGTCCTCAAGGGTCAGGGGTTTTTTAAACGCCTCGTATTTTTTCACGTTTTTTAAAAACGCGTCGTTTTCAATGGCCGAAAGCCGGCCGGCCTCCATATCCAGTCGATAGGAGACGGCGCATCCCCCAAAAACGAGCGCGCACGAAAACCAAACAGCGGCGGCGATATTTTTTTTCATTTTTCTCCCGATATGCCGAATCATCATTTTGAAAGCCAGGCCTCATTGAAAGTCATGTATCCGCTGGGGTGGGGGGAGGCGCCCCGGACATCCCCGGTCATGATCAGCCAGGAATTGTCCCACCAGGCCAGCCCGATGGAGCCCCTTTTCATCTGAATGTCCTCCAGTTTGCAGAATATCTTTCCGCGCCTCTCCATATCCAGGGTTCCGTTGGCCTCTTTGAGAAGGCGGTCGAATTCCGGGTCCGACCACCGGGTTTCGTTCCACGGAACCGGGTTTCCGGACTTGTCCGCGGTGTAGCCCAGGCTCAGAGCCATGCCCCCCAGCGGGCGGCCCTTCCACCCGGTGATTCCCAGGGCCGGCTCTTTCCACCGCCGGTTGTATTCCCCGGGGGGCATGAGATCGAGTTCCATCCTGAACCCGGCCTTTTTCGAGTCGCTTTTTAATATTTTTCCATACCGCTCCATGTTGTCCCCCAGGGTCAGGCGGACGTCGAGGCCGTTGGTATATCCCGCCTCTTTGAGCAGGGCCCGGGCCTTTTCAGGATTGAATTTCGGAAGGGGTTTTTCACAGTATTCCGGATGGATGGGGCACACATGAAAATCCCCTCCCAAAACCCCCTCGCCGTGGTAGGCCAGCGCCAGCATTTTCTCACGGTGCTGGCACAGCTTTAACGCCGTCCGGACCCGGTTGTCATCCCATGGAGGCCTGTCCACCCGCATCCTTAAAACATGGGTGTTGGCGGAGGGAATGGATTCAATGAAAATTCTGAAATCGGATTTCACCCCTTCATAAATTTGCAGGGAATGCGTGGAGCCGGGGTCGGCGATGTGGACCTTCCGGCTTTGCAGCGCCGACACATACTCCTCCACTTTGCCGCCCATGTCGACGAAGTCCATGCCGTCCAGGTAGGGAAGGGGTTTGCCGTCCGCGCCTTTTTCCCGGTAATCCTTTCTTCGTTTCAGGCGGCACAGCTCTCCTTCCCGATACTCCTCAATCGTGTAGGGCCCGGTCCCGTGGGGGGCCTTCATGAAATCGCCCTCAAAGGTCCGGTGGTTGAGCACAATGGCCGGGTAATGAAACAGATGCTCGGGAACCCCCACTTCGGGGCGGTCCAGATGCAGTTTGAGCTGATACTTTCCCGTTTTTTCAACGCCCGAGGGCGACAGGTATCCCCCGATGAGCCCGATCATGGAGGAGCCCACATCCGGGTCCAGCCACTGGGCGAAGGAAAACGCCGCGTCGTCGGCGGTGAGTTCGTCGCCATTGTTAAAACGGACGCCCTTTTTGAGACGAAGCGTCCAGGTTTTCAGATCCGCCGACGCCTTCCAGCTCTCAAGAAGATAGGGATGCGTGACGTTGTGATGATCGGTGTAAGTCAGGTATTCCCCTGTCTGGCGAAGCAGATTCGACGGCTCAATCCAGTCGATGACGGCCGGATGACGGATGGGGGAAAGCGAGGAGGCCACTTTTAAAATCCCGCCCCGCCGTATTTTTCCCTCATCGGCCCGGGCCTTTCGGAGCCCCCCGGGCCAAAGCGTGGCCGGCCCCGCCGCCGAGACGCCCAAAAGCGCCGCGAAGCGGACAAACTCCCGCCGGGTCATTTTTTTATCCCGGCGCCGCTCCATGAGATGAAGAAGCCCCGGATGGATTTTATCGGCGCCCATCGGTTTTATTTTTTTCCTTTCGCGATTAAGTATTTCTCGTAGGCCTCATCAAATCGATCCATGCGGGCCAGGGCCTCGGCCCAGGTGTGATAGACCCGGATCGCTTTGGGATTTAAGCGAAGGGCCTGTTTGATCTGGGCGATGGCCTCCCGGTTTTTTCCCACCTTGAGATACCCTTCGGCCAGGGATTCGTAAAAATCCGGGTTCTTGGGATCCAGCCGAATGGCCTTTTTGATCATTTCAATTCCCTTTTCGTATTCATGATACTCGAAAAGCAGATAGCCCCAGTTGTTGTAGCCCTTGGCGTAATCCGGGCTCACCTCCACCAGTTTCTGGAATTTTTTAATGGCCTCGTCGCTTTTGGACATTTTGTAAAGAACGATGGCCCAGTTGTTGTAGGCGCCGGGATTTTTGGGATCAATCTCCACGATCTTCCGGTAAAGGGCCACGGCCTCGTCAAAGCGTCCCAGCTCATCCAGCGCCCATCCCTGGTACAAAAGCGCTTTTAAATTTTCAGGATCGTTGATGGTGGCCGATTCCCATTCGTACAGCGCGTCTTCGTAACGCCCCCGGTTGTAATAATAAAGCCCCTCGATGAGATGGGCCGTCACCAGCTCAGACTCATCCGCATAATGGTCCCGGATGTGTTTGGCCAGGGCCAGCATGGACGCCTCGTCTTTTTTGATGTTGTAGTATTTCCCCAGGGTGAAGGGGTCCATGTTCTTTAAAATATGCACGGCCGCCTTGCGAATCATTTCGGAAAGATCGGCCAGGCTCCCCTCGAACACATAGGGCGCCCGGCCGCTCATGTTCACCGTGAGCTGGAGTTTGTCTTCCTGGAGCACCACGGACCCCGATATGTTGCGCACCGATGTCCCGAAAAACCCCCTTAAAAAACCGGTGATGTCTTTGAGCGATATCCCGGCGCCGGGGATTTCGATGTCCTGGGAATCGTCAAAGGCCGCGATGGTGATAAAATTCTCCTTGTCGTTTCGCTCCACGTCGCGCCGGATGAGATCAATATGGTTCGCGATCTGGCTGACGAATATCTCCCCCACGTATCCCTGCTCCTCCAGGGCCGGCGGCACCTTGAAGGGCACAAAGACCACCTTGTCGTCCACCACTTCCTTGATGGACTGAACCACCACCAGGAAAAGCGAGACAAACACCGACACCTTGATGCCCAGCTGGTAAAGAATGGCGACGGTCTCTTTAAACGGACGTTTCTTTTTGGGCTTAAACAGGGTCCGAAAGGCGATGAGCCAAAGCGCCTTGAGCAAAAGTTTGATATTGGCTTTGTTTAATTTCATTCCGTCCCGGCCATCTTCCGGTCATGCTCGGCCACAAACGGGAGTTTGACCTGCTCGGCCAGCGAGGCCCGGCGCAGTCTGAATGTTTTTGAGCGCTTTTTCGATCCCGCCGGCCCGGACACCGAGTCAATGGCGTCGTAAAAATACCCGGCCTGAGCGTACAGGAAACAACGCCTTTCTTTGGGCGCCGAGGCGATTTTTTTCAAAAACCCCGGCTCCGGCTCCCGATACCGGATCACGGCGCTTCCGAAAAAATCCGCCGAGCGCTCTTTTGCATCCGGAATAATCACCGCGAACCACTCGTATTCCACGCCGGGTTTGAGAAAAACCCCGTGTTTTTTAAGACTCAAGGACATGACCTTCCCGCTCTTTTTCGGCCCGGTCATTTCGATCTCTAAAACCGGCTCGATTTTTTTTTCGCTGTTGACGATAAACGTGATGGGCCCGGGCCAGGCCGATGACACGTAAAAATAAAGCGTGGGCTGTCTTTTGGATGTCAGCCCCAGGTGCGCCGGCGCCAGAGGCGCCATGAACGACGGCATCTTCACCGCCTCCTCGCCGGCGTCTCCCCGGGAAAACCCCCGGGAGAACCCCCGCGAAAATCCCCTTGAAAAACCCCGGGAAAATCCCCTTGAAAAACCCCGCGAAAATCCCCGGGAAAACCCTCTCGAAAACCCCCTTGAAAAACCCCGGGAGGCCGTGTCATCGGCCCCGCCCACCCTTCTTCGAAGGTCCAGGTTTTCCGGCGGCCGGTACACCGGCGTGTCCACGGCGTTTTTCCCCGCGCTTTCCGCCGCCGGACAAGGCGCGGAGACGCTCCACAATAAAACGCAGCATAAAAAGACCCCCCATGCGGCCGGCGATTTGACTTTCATGACTTAAAACCCTCCTGTCTTCACATCCAGTTTCCGATCAACAGAAACGGCGCCCAGTACGCGGGGTGCCGGTAGCGTTTTTTGGACAAAAGATGGGTCTGGGCCTGTTGAAGCGCCCGGGACTTGGTCATCCCCGGGGTTTTCAGACGGCGGTAAAAATCACGGATCAGAATGGACGTGGCCTCGTCATCCACAAACCACAGGGTGGCGATGACGCTTTTGACCCCGGCCTTGACCGCCGCGCCGGCCAGGCCCAGCGCGGCCCGCTCGTCTCCCAAAGCCGTCTGGCAGGCGCTTAAGGTGAGCAGCTCCACGGGCTTTCCCCTGTATTTTCCCATGCTGATTAGACCGGACAGATCGTTTAAATTGAGCTTGTTTTCATACAGCAAAAGGAAAGTGTTTTCCGCGCTGTCCCCGAACACCCCGTGGGTGGCCATGTGCACGATGACGTGGTCCTTGTTTTCAAACTCCCGGGTCAAATTTTCAAAATTATGTCCCTGGTTGAAATAAAACGACGTGGCGCCCATGATCTCCCGGATGTCTCTCAGCTCGGCCGTGATGTTGGGAAGGGCGGAAAATCCCTGCACGGCGTCGGACAGCCCCGTCACCAGTATCTCAGGTTTTTCGGGCATGTTAAACTCCCCGAAATCGGTGAGCGCGATGCCCGGTATGGTCCCGATGGCGTATTTCTCGGTGAGGTAACGGGCTCCGTCGTGAAGGGTGGAAAAAGGAACCAGCCTCAAGACCCCGTCCGGGGCGATGACCAGGGTGTCCACTCCCTGGGCCTCAAGCTCCGCCTCAAAGGGGCGGATCAGCCAGTCGTAAAGCTTTCGGGCGTCGTATATAAAGGTTTTTTTGGTCCGGTTCTGCAATCCCGTCCGAAGGCCCAGGGTGGCTTTTTTGACTTGATCCTGGGTGACCCGAACGCTTTTTTGCCTCATGCCGTCCGGAAAGGTCGCCAGGGTGATCAGTTTGTCTTTGAGCGATATGGGATAAAGCAGCGCCGTTTTTTCCGGGGTTTGGCGCATGTCCGAAGGGTCCCGCTCCATGACGGCGGAGCACTCGTCCTTGAAAAAATCCTGAAGCTCGGCGGTTTTCAAAATCTCCATGACATCCCGGGCCTCAATCATTCCCTCACGGCGGGCCTCGTCTCCGGAAGCGGCCCCCCGGGCCTGTTCAAGAAGCAGACGGGCCAGCCCCAGGTAAACCGGCTTGACTTTGGCGTTGAACAGGTCTTTTTTACGCCGGTAACCGGAAAACATGGAGGAGCGGATGGGATTTAAGGTCTCGATGGCGCGGCGGTAATAGGTCATGGCGCCTTTGGCGTCCTTTCGGGCCTCAAAAAGCCGGGCCATCTGCCACTGCCACCGGTACAAAAGCTCGGGCGCGCCGGCCCGGCCGGCAAAAAAAATCGCTTTTTCGGTCCGGTCCACCGCCTTTTCAACGCCCCCCCGCTCGCGCTCATAAAGTTTTCCCAGGCTTCCGTTGAAAAGAGACACCAGCCTTTGGCTCCCGGTTTCCGAAGCGATCTCAAGCCCCTTTTCCAGCGCCGTTTTCGAAAGGGAAAAAAGGATGTCGCCCCGTTCCCCCGCCGGCCGGGATCCGGCGCCCCTCAATTCATCCAGCAACTCATAACAGGCCATGGCGTTCCACGCCTTGCGGTAGCCGTCCGGGGTTTTTTCAATCTCGGGCCATATGGCCCGGGCCGCGCCAAACGCCTTTTTTCCCTCTCCCTTCAGGTGAAGCGCCCGGGCCCGGTTGATCATGGCCCGGATCCTCAAATCCCTGGCCCGGGGGCTTTTTTCAGAATCGGCGAACTCCAGGCACCGGTCATAGGCCTCCAGGGCGGGCTCAAAATCGTCGCTCCACGAAAGCCCGTTCCCGAGATCGTTGAAAACAGCGGCCAGAAGAACCCGGTTTTCCGACAGTCTCGCCTCTTCCAGGGCCACCGTGAGCCACTTCACCGTCTCCTCGATCTTTCCCAGGGTAAAATGCAGATCCGCGAAGGCGCTTAGAAAAATCACGTTGAGATACCGGTCGGCGCTCACATGCAGAACAGGCAGGGCCTCCTCAAAGACCGACAGCGCCCTTTTGTGCCGCCCCAGGGCCTTGTGACACTGGGAAAGACGCATGACCGCCCGGAGATAGTCATGGGGCTCGATCTCGCGTCTGAGCGCCTCCAGGGACGCCTCGAACAGGTCCCCGGCCCTTTCGAAATCGCCTGTTTCATAAAGCGCGTCCGCCGTCTCCATCCATTCCCGGGGGGTCTCCCCGGGCTTTTCATACGAACGCGCCCAGGCCGACGAAGCCGTCATCACAAAAGCCAAAAGGACCCAAAGGGCCGCCGCGCGGATTTTCAACGTTTTTTTTCCCATTCTCATCCGTCTTCCTTCAAGGCCCCCACCACTTCCTTGATAAAACCCAAACCCAGTATGCCCAAAGTCAGGCTCTCCTCAAAATCCAGGTCGGACAGCTCCGCCGGAATCTCGGAGATGCCGTCGGCGGCCCGGGCGATCACATTCACGAATTCCTCATCGGTGGTGAGCTTTTCCATCAGCGCCATGGCGTCGTCGGCCCCGATGCCGTCCTTAAGCCGTTTGGTCAAAAACACCGTCACCATGGTCAGGGCCTCGATGACCTCCGTGGTCTCCTTCAGCCCCCTGGCGCCGTTTCCGTTCCCGGGCGCCGGCGCCGTCTTTTCTTCCGCCGTCTCATCCCCGGCCGCAGGCGCCTCATCCTTTTTCTCAGGCGCGGCGGCCTTTTTCTCTTCCTCTTCCATCTGGGCCAGTTTCAACAGTTTTTCAAACATCGTGTCCCCTCCCCTTTACAAGACGGCCGCCAGAAGTTTGTTCAGAACAAAATCCGTGGTTTTGTTCACCAGGGCCTGGGCCCGGGCCGAGGCCTGAACCTCCTCTTTTAAAAGCCGCATCTCGGTCATTCGGGTCAGATCCCGAATCCGGGTCTCAAAATCCTCCTTTGACATCCGCCCGTCGGCCAGCCGGGCGGTGTATTTTTTGAGCTTTCCCCCATAATCGTTTAAAATGCCGGACTGACCCGCCATCTCCTTCGACAACGCTTTCAACTCGTCTTTCAGCTCATTTGCCAGATCGTCTTTCAGATCATCTAAAAAATCCACCCATGAATCGCCCATTTCCGTTCTCCTTTCGCTGAATCGCCCAATCGTTATTCTTCCGTGTCCTTTCCCGTGCTGTCGCTTTCATCCTTCCGGACCGCCTGGAAAAATTCGTAAGTCTCCTTTAAGGTGGAGATGTACTCGTCCTTAAGGGCATCCACCTCCTCGGCTTCGGCGGGCGAATTTTTGCCGCCCGTCTCCAGGTAGCGTAGCTTGATTTTAATGATCCCGAGTTTATCCACCGTGTCCTTGTATTTCAGGGCCAGGTCGTTGAAATCAAAGAACACCGAAATGCCGCTGACCACGCCTGTCATGGCCGAGAGAATCAGCGCCGCTCTCCCGTACAGGAGATAATCGGCGTCGGCGCCGCCAAGGCCCAGGAGCACCGTGACCACGGCGGACAGACCCAGGGACAGCAGTTTGACCACCACCCCCATCTTGGCGTTCCGTTTCCGCCGGCCTTCAAATTTCTTGATGGACCGGTCCAGCTCCTCATGTAAGAGGCCCAGCCGAAGCGTCAGGCTGTCCCGCCCCCCGGACGCCGGTTTTGCCGGGGGCGAATTTTCTTTTTTCATGCTTTTGCTCTCCATCCCTTCTCTTTCCCCGCTTTTAACCTATTTCTTCCATTTTTTGTTTTTGGAGCGCTCGGTCTCAATGGCGATGTCAAAATACTGCCCGATGTTTTCGGAAAAATCATCCACATCGAAGTCGTCCCATTTCACCTTGCCCATCCGGTTTTGAAGATGGTCCTCAAACGCCTGGCGGATCAACTCCACCTGCCGGGCCGTGGCCGCGTTGGCCTTTCCCTTGCCCTTCTCATACTCGTACAGACGCGCCAGGCTTACCCGCGCCGACCGAATCTCGTCCATGTCCAGAACCGACTCGCCGAAGGACGCGTACAGAAAAAGAATGTCGGCCTTGGCGAAGGTCAGGCGCTGGTAGGTGTTTTCGTCAAAATAAGACGGAAACTTCCCGAACTTCAGCGCCGCGCATCCCGACAAAAGCGCCGCCGCCATAAAAAACAGCGCGGCATGTTTCAGCGAACGTTTTATTCTCATTGACTTTCCTCCTTTTTTACAGATCATAAACCGAGATCCGTCTCTTAATCGATTTCACGCTGCCCTCCACGATGTCGAGCAGCGCCTCCTTGTTGTCCAGATCGTCGATGGCGAAGCCCGACTCGATCTTTTTGACTTTCCCGCCCAAAGAATCCAGGATCACATAGTTGTCCGGGTCCGTGTTCACCGCCAGGATGGGATTATTGGTGAACAGAATCCCCTGCTGACGGTCCTTGTTCGATTTGATCACCGGAACCAGGAAATCCGTGATGTGGCGGTTGTCGAAATCCGCCTCCGGCGCGCTCACGATGGTCGGGCCGAAACGCCCCATGATGAAAATCATGCACAGGACCGCAGTTTTTTTTAGGCTGACTCCCAGATCGAAAAAGGCCGTCATCTCCTCCTTTTTTTTGCGCCATCCCCGGTTCACAAACAGACGCCACACCCCGTTTTTCGCCTCGATCCAAAGCAGGGGATCGGGCTTTTCTTCCAGAAAGCCCGGAAGGGCGAAACGCTGGTTGAACGCCCCGGCGTTTTGTTTTGACGGCGCCCCGAAATGTTTGGTCAAAAACACGTTCATCTTATCCGGGGAGGACACCAGGTCCCCGATTTTGGCGGCGTTGAAAAATTTGGGCAAAACCCCCAGCTCCCGGGCATGCTCAATGGCCCGGACCCGGTCCGTCTTTTTCACCGCGCCTTTCACCGGGTCGATCTCATAAAACCCCGGAACGGTTTTTTTCCCGAACTGGCAAAACGCGTAATGGGACGTCCCGGAATCAGACACCTGGTCCACGATCAGAATCACGCTCCGGGCGCCCGGCGAGTTCTCCAGACTTGACACCCGTCTCATCAGGGCGAAAATCCCGCCTTTCCCGGCGCCTTTTTTGCCGGTGACGCAGTTGAGCCCCCGGTTGAAACGAATGTCGCGCCGCCCGTGATCATCGGTGTTCAAATGAAGGCTTCTCAGAAAAAAACCCGGGCTCTCCCCCTGGTGAAAGGCCGACACCCGGACCCGGGAAGACGGCATTCGAATGGCCGTCTCAAGGCCCGAAAAAGAAGGCTCGGTCATCTTCACATACGTGTGCCGCTTGGCGATGGACGGAATGTCGTGGGCGTCGGAGCCCTGGAAATAAGCGAAGGGATAAAGCCCCTCTTTGGCCCGAAGACCTGTGATCCATTTGTGAAGGGATTTTTTGAGCTTCCGGTCCTTTCGCATGAATTTTTGCGGGTTCACAACCTCCACCGCCGATAAATTCGGGCTTTTGAGCACATCTTTCATGGCCCCGCTGGTGAGCTTGAAGAGCTTGAGCATGGACTGATCGCTGCCGTCGATGTGCGCCGGGATGGCAAGGCCCCCCTTTCGGGTGATCAGCTCAATGACGTCAAAGACGCTGGCGGTTCCCACCTCGGGGTTTTTGCCCCACTCGTCCGGGGAAAACCCGGCCTCATGCAAAAGATCGCAGATCATGAAATGAATCTGGCGCCGGGGCTTTTGCGGGGGAAAAATCGCCAGCACATGCATCCCCGTCGTGCTGATCTCCACCCCCGGCAGAATGGTCAGGATGGTTTTGCCCGCCGCATGGTTGACCTTTTGCGCCTGGTCGTCGATCATCTCGTACCAGGTGGGCGCCGACAGATCCATGTGCCGGCTTTCGGACTCGTCGTCGGTCCGGATGGTCCCGATCCCGTTGTGATCGGTGACGGCCACAAGCGACAGGCCCACCTCTAAAAACCGCGCCACGATTTTTTTCGCCAGCTCCGCCGAATCCAGGCGGATTTTCTCATGAATTTCCGCCACCCGCTCCCGGTAGTCCGGGGCGTCCCGATCCTTGGGATAGGCGATCTTATAGGGGTTGAAATGGTAGCGGTTGCGTCCCCGGGCGTCCTCGGACGCCGGGGTGTGGAAATGCAGATCCGCCTTGTAGAATCTGGCCCCGACATCCAGATGGTCTGATTTTTTGAAACTGTCTAAAATCTCTTGTTCCGCCTTCATATGTCTCCTCCAAACTCAACAAACTCTATAAACCCGACAAACTTCCATAAACTCAAATCAACCCACATATTCAAACGACCCGCGCTCATCGGAGATCACGCCCTCGTCCAGGTATTTTTTCGTCACCCCGGCCCGTTTTTTGGCGTCGGTCATGGGATATTTTCCGTAGGTCTCGCGTATCTTGAGATAGGATTCCACCAGCGTCCGCTCCTGGTCCGTGGTCCAGTTTTCAGGCCCGGAAAGACCGGTCTCGTCCATGGCCGCCTCCAGGCATTTTTTCACATACCCCGGGCGGTTGACATGGTTGTCCAGAATCAGCCCCACGCCGTATTCCGATGTCACCAGATCGGAGATCAGACTCCCCTTCACGGCCTGGGATTTCTTCTGGTAAAAGGTCCCCAGGCGCGACACGGCGTGGCTCACCTGCGCGGCCCGTATGTCGGGGTCCCGGCCGGACACGGAAAAATAAAAACTCCACTCGTTTCCCCTTAAAATATCCTTGTCGGCCTGGGTGACGAGTTTTTTGCCGTTCAGCGTGAAGTAGCCGGAGACCTCGCCGGTGTCCACGATATCCAGACCGTGGGCGCCGTAATACTTTTCAAAAAGATCGGGATGATGGTCTTTGATTTTTTTCAAAAGCGCCGGCAGCTCGCCCGGGCCTTCCCCCGCGCCGATGGTCCACTGGAACATGCCGAAGGTCATGAACGAGTTGTCCCAGGTGTTGATGGAGTCCATGTTCCCCTCGTTTTCCGCCACCGCGATCATGACGTTGATGGCCGAGTCGGTCAGACCGGGAAGCTGAGACAGGCGGTCCCTGTTTTGGGCGATGAAATCCGCGGGCTTTTTCTCCCCGAAAAAATACACGCCCTTCTTAAACCGGGTGAAGCGAAGCTCCTTTTCCTCGTTTGCCACATAAAGGCGGGTCCGCTTCTTTTCCACCGCCTCCCGGACGGCCAGCTCCCCGGCCGGGGTTTTCACGGTGGTTTCAATGACGGTTCCGCCGTCGTTGTCCCAATCTTTTCCGTAATAAACGGCCAGTCTTTCAATGATCCTTTCCGCCATCTCCCGGCTCAATGTCTCGCCGTCCCCTTCCATTCCCTCCTTTTCGGAAAAGGCCCTCACCGCCGCCGCCGTCCTGTCCCCGTAAAAACCGTCGGCGCCGCTCTCATACCAGTTCAGCTCCTGTCCGAGCCCCAGCTCGTTCAAAAGGGTCTGGAGCGCCACCACGGCGGCGGCGGCCGCGGAGCCCCGGCGATACAGCGCCTCGATCTTGCCGCTCTCCACGGCGTTTTGAAGATGCCTCAAGTCATCCAGAACATCGAAACGCTTAAAAAGCGCGTCCGCGATTTCAGGCGAAACCTCGCTCCCATCGGCCTCGATCCCGTTTTTTTCGGCGAATGCTTTGACCGCGGCGACGCCGGCGGGTCCGTAATAACCGTCGGCGCCGTATTTTTTCCAGTTCAGCTCCCCGTCAAATCCCAGCTCATGCAGCGCATTCTGAAGACTTTTCACGGCCTGTCGGTCCCCGGACCCTTCCTTCAAACCTTTCATCGATTCCCAGTTAAACATGGCTCCTTCCTTTCTTTAATCATGTTTATTAAAAAATTCGGCTCACCGCCTCAAAATGCACCCCATTGTCCTGAAGGTTGTTGAACTCGCTGGTCGGCTCAAATTTTTTAAGCCCCTTTCCCCAGTATATCCGGGCGCCGGTCTTTTCGCTGATCATCCACCTGAGCCCCGCGCCCACGCTCAAAATCTCTTTCATGGCGGGGTCCGGCCTTGAGCAGTTCCAGGCTTTGGCGTAGTCAAAAAAGGGGCACAGCTCCAGACGGCCGTCGCCTTTCCTTTGACTGATTCCCGGAATTTTGAGTTCAAAAAGCGGGATTCGCCACTCCGCCGAGACCAGGGTCCCGTTGTCTCCCGAGATCAGCCCCTCCCGGTACCCCCGGACCGTGGCCGCGCCCCCGGCGGAGAATTTTCCCACCGGCATCAGCGAATCATTGGAGAGCTGGGCCCGGGCCTTGACAAAAAGCGCGCTTTTCAAAAACCGAAAATTCCGGGTCCACTGGAGCTTGCCCAGCCATGACACATACCGGGAGTCGGCGTAATTCACGGCGCTGTCGTCGTGAACGGTGGACCCCAGCCAGTCCAGCCCGAATCTCAAATCCGATTTGAGCAAAAGAACGGAAGTCAGGCTCGTCTCCACAAATTCATGAAAAAAACTCAAAACCGTCACGTCGAACTCCGAGTCCCCGGGATGGGAGACGAAGGAAAACGGTTGTCCCAGGATGTAGGTTTTGGCATTAATCTTTTTCAAACCCGCGCCCATGGCCGTCTCCCGGCTCATGGACCTGTGAAGGGGGCGCCGAAGGACCGCGCCCATGATCTCCGCCCGGCTTTCGATGTCCAGCTCCTCAAAGGGCGTGGACACCAGAACCACCGCCGATTTGCCATAAGACAGCGACAGCGTGGTCTCCCGGCGGGTCAAAGGGACCGAATACCGGACCGAATACCCGTTGAATCCCTTGGTCCGTTTGAAAGAGACCCCCAGGGCGTCTCCCCACCCGGTCACATTCCGATGCCCCAGGGATATCTCCCCTTTGGACGATCCCACGGCCGGAGAGCCATGATTGTTAAACTTCATGGACGCCTTCCAGGGCGTCGCCTCGCTGACCTTGACGTCCACTTTGGCCTCTCCCGGGATGAGGCCCGGCGACACCGCCGCGTGAATTCCCTTGATCCGGGGGTCCCGTTTAATGAGCTGAAGACGCTGGTTTAGCGCGTGGATGTTGAAGGGCGTTTTTTTCCCGATGGCCGAATTCAGGCGGCTGAGGATGTATCGCTCCTTTAGCCTTTTGTTTCCGGCCACCGTGGTTTTCACGATTTTTCCCTCCACCAGCGTCACGGACACCGTCCCGTTTTCGGGATTCACCCCGGCGATGAGCGCCCCGGAGTTGATGTGTCCCCGGTCCGTGTAATAACGGGTCAGGGCCTGTCTTAAATCCTCCAGCATGCCGGGGGAGATTTTGCGGCCTTTCCAGGGCGCCGCGACTTCAAGCAGGGTGGGGTCTGAAAAAACCGAATTTCCTTTAAACACAAAACCCGACGCCTCCAGGCCCTCAAACCAGGAAGTCCCTTCCGGCGCGGCGAAGACCGGTCTCAGGCAAAAGCACAGGCAAAACGCAAAAAAAACGATCCTCATTTTTTTCAATGCCCGCCCCCGTGTCCCCCTGACTCTCCAGGCGCCGGGTCCAGGATGGTTTCAGAATTGTTCAGATATCCCCGCCGACGGGGATTCTCATCCGCCTTGATCATGTCCATGACACTGTCCACGCCCGGCAGAAAATCGTCAAAGGGCGCGGGAATCGCGTCCCGGCCCGAGACGGTCAGCCGGGCGCCTTCCCGCGCCGATCGCCTCTCGCAGGGGGCGGGGCGCCATTTCCCTGCGTCGTCGGAGTCGGAATCCAGGCCGCTCAAGACCCCGGCGCCTCCCTTCTTTTTCTTCTTCTTTCCACCTTTTCCGCCTCCGCCGGAATCGCCCCCGGAATCCGAGTCGCCCCCGGAGTCGTCTCCGGAATCGCCGCCGGAGTCCCCCCCGGCCGCGCTCCCCACCACGCTCCGGATCTCATCAATGGTGTCGGACACCACGGCCAGGAACTCGGGCGGCTCGATGATGGCCCGGGTCTCTCCCACGTTCGCGCTTAAGGACAGCGCGTCATTGACTTCGGTGACCAGGCCCGCGCCGGTCCCTGAAAACATAAACGAGGACACCGGCGCCGCGGTGATCAGGGTGTCGTCAATGCCGGTGGCGCTGTAAAATTTTCCGCCGTCGCTTAAGAGCAGATAATCATCGGCCGTGCTGATATAAATGGAGCCGGTGGTGTCCACCGAAGAGGTGGGGCCGAACACCACCCCGAGGGGATTGACCAGGTAGAAATCGGCGTCCGTGATGGAGCAGCGGACGGTTCCGGCGATGGTGGAGTCCGCGCCCCCGGTCACCCGGCTGATGACCCGCTCGATCCCGGCCGAGCCTTGAAAATCCGCCGTTTCGCCCAGGGTCAGGTTAAAGGCGGTGAAGCTGTGAAACAGGCTGGTTCCCCGGGTCGTCCCGCCGGTGATGGTGTAAAGGGCTCCGGACGGGGTCACCACAGTGCCCATGGTCCCGTCCGCCGTCAGGCCGATTCCGGCGAAACACCTGGCCGGGGAAAGCGCAAAGAGACCGCCGGCGAAAAGAGCGACCATTAAAACCCGAAAGATTGAGAAAAAAAGTCGTGTCATCATAACGTTTTCCATTCCGAATAAATGGGGTCCGGCGCCCACGGCAGCCGGATGACATTCACCGTCCAGGGAATCTGATCCGCCAGAATGTCAAAAGGTTTTTGGGCGGGCCTCACCGTCCACAGGCCGTCCCGTTTAAACAGCATGCCTTCCCTTGCCAGAAACATCGCCCGAAGCCGCTTCGGGGACATGTCTTTTAACGCCGCCCAGTTTAAAATCGCCCCTTTGATGAGATCATCGATCTCCCGGCGCTCGTTTTCATCAGGCTCAAAACGGGCCGAAACCGGCTCGTCCAGGTCCATTCCGCAAAGAACTTTGTTCAAAGGCAAAAGATGCTCCGGCGTTTCCGGGGAATCGTCCGCCAGACGCTGGAGAAGCAAAACGCCCCTTTCCCGGGCCGTTTCATCCGTGAAGTCCCGGTCCGACAAAAGACCCAGGGTCGTGAAAAACGGCTCAAAAAAGGGCCAGATAAGGGCCAGCCCGGCGTTTTCAATGTAAATTTCCTCCAACGGCCCGGTTTCAAAGGGGGTTCTGGATCTCTCCCGGCGCTGTTTTGGGGCCTTTTCACCCGGGGGTCGCCGTCTGTCCCGCAAAGGGGGTTTGGCCCTTAAATCCGATTTTTTTCGCCTTCGATTTTCCCTTTGCCGGGCCGCCCTGGTCTCCCGGAGGGTGTTTTGGAACAAACGCCCGGTTTGCGCGGCCAGGAACTCAACGGCCCGTCTTCGCCCTCCCGGCCTCATGTCCGCCGCCAGGTCCCCGGCCATGCGGATCAGACGCTCTATGTCTTTTTCCAGGCCTTTTTTTATATATTCGGCCAAATTTCCAGCCGAATTTGCGGTGATTTTTTCTATGACTCGCTCCCCCAGCGCCCCAAACGCCCTAAGACGCCTGGAAAAAAGGCGTTTCTTTTTTTCAAAGGCCCGGGCGTGGAGCCGCGGCCCGTCTTTGGGGAGCCTTTCCCGCCGTTGTTGGGCGGGGATTTTTTCATTTCGGGTCCCGGTTTCGCGGGGAAAAGTCCCTTCATGGGAAAGGCCCCTTTCGCAGGCCCGGACAGTCCCGTCCAGAAAGTCCTGAAGACTCTCTTCCAAAACGCCCGTCATGGCGCGAAGTCTTTCTTCTCGAGGTCTTTCCACCCATGGATCCCATTCGGGCCCGTCGCCCGGGGCCGGCTCTTTTTCCCGGAACGCTTTTTCTTCCCGGGATTCCGGGGCCTTTCTTTCTTCTTCCGATTTCTTTTTTTCATGCTCCCGGCGCCGGATGGCCTCCAGGGTTTTGCGAATCCCCCGGCCCGGGGCGATCCCGGCGTCTTCGGCGGCCGCGTCAAGGGAATTCAAAAATTCGGGCCAGGGCGTCCTCGCCTCCTGGGCCAGGCATAAAAGCGCCATTCGCTCCGGACCGGCGGGATCGGACGGACCCGGGCCGCCTTTGGAGAGCGCGGCGCCGAAAACGGCCCGCCACCTCCTGAGCCGGGCCTTCCCGGCCGGCAGACGCCCCAGCCCCGGGACCCGGGCGCCCATTCGTTCCAGGTCTTTTTGCAGACGGGGCAGGGCCCTGTCCGGGCTGATCCGGAAAACCCCGACGGCCTTTTCCAGGAAATCGTCGGAAAACTGCGACGCCAGGCGCTTAAAGCGCCGCTCGTCGGCCGCGACCCCGGAAAAAAATTCCAGCGCCGGGCCCGGGGAGCTTTCCATGAAACGCGCCATCTCCCCTTCCAGCGCCCCCAGCCCGTGTTTGTCCGTCCATGCCTTTTCAGAGCGCCACGGCAGACGGCCCGTATTCACGAAATGCCGAAACGACTCGAACACGGCCTCGGACCGGGACACGGTCACGGGCCTTTCATCCCCCGGGCGGCGGTATTTTTCCCGGTTTTCCACCCATTTTTTTCCGGATTTTTCTCCGGTTTTTTTTCGGGATTTTTTCCGGGGGGAGATTCCCCGCTTCCTTTGATCGGCGTCTTTTCCCGTTTTTTGAAGCGCCCCCGGCGTTTTTTCCAAAGCCGCCCAAAGGCCCTGAACGACCTTTTCTTTAAAGTCCTCCTCCAGCCGGCCGGGGTCCAGCGCCCCGATGTCGATCGCCAGGCTGGGAATGCGATGGATTCGTCCGTCCCCGTCAAAGGCGTCGAAACAATCGGAGATCAAAGGCAGGGTTTTTTTCCGGTAAAGCCGGCTAATCCGTCTTTGAAGGGCCAGGGCCTTATGGCCGGACAAATCGGTCCGGACCCGAATCCGCTGCTTTTGAATTAAGTGCCGCTGTTTTGGAATCAGGCCTCTCATGGAATGGCTCTAAACCCCCTCCCCGGTCTTTTGAGGTTGAAGCGAGAAAATTTTTTTCAAAAGGGCCCGGGACGCCTCCCATGATTTCGCAGAGGCGGGGTCGGCGGCTTTTTTTTCCAGCCAGTCCCGGTAAAGGGTCTCGAATCCGTCCATTTGATCTTTATTCAGCCACAGGATGGAAAAATCGATGTGCGCCGGGGTCTCCAGAACCAGGGTGGATTCCACAAGGGTCCGAAACGCGGGATTGGCGAAGCGCCCGGCCCAGTCGGGACACACAAAGGTCATACGAAAGGACCAGGGGTCGAAGACCCCCTTTTGCCCCTGTTCCTCAAAGGACAGGAAGGCGCCCTTTTTTTGAGACAAAGCCTTTGAGACCGGCCGCAGAAGAATATGCTCCACCATGTGGAATCCCTCTTCGTTTGAGCCGGAGAGTTTTTTTCTTTGGCTGCTCCCAAAGCCCAGGAGACGGCACAGGCGTTTTTTAAGCCCGGAAATATTGGGGGTGTCCCAAATTTTCGGCTGGGAATAGTCAAAAGCCGCTCCCCGCCCGGCGCTGATTTTCGGGTAATCCATCAAAAAAGCGCGCAGGTCCGAGACCCTTTTTTCCAGTTTTTTTAAATCCCCGTTCCCGCCGCTCTCTCCGCCGTAGCGCAAAAGGGAATGGTCCGTGAACTTTTCGCTGAAACGCGCCGCCAGATGGGTCAGAAAGTCGATTCTGGCCTTTGCCCCCTCCTCGGCGCTTTGAAGACCGGATTCGTCGTGCCCGTCGGCGAATATCTCCCCGGACGCCTTTGGAAGCGCGCCCTTGAAACGGGTCCGGGTTTCGGCGCTTTCAAAGGAAAACAGCTTTCTGACGCCCGCGAGCTGGGCGAAGCCGTCGCTTAAAATCTGGTCGAACACCGTCAGATACGCCCAAAGCTGTTTGGCCATGGCCTTTCGGGAGGGGTCCGCCGAGTCGGCGAGACCCGCCTCCCCGATGCCGTAATGGGCCGGGAAAAGATTCACAATGGGCTCATGAAGCCCCGGGTCCATGTAATCCCCCCCGGGCGGGGCGATGTCTTTTTCCCCCTGGTCCGCCTGGGTCCGGGTCTTTGAAAACCCGTCCATGATCTCCGCCACTTTTTCCGGATCCACCTCGCATTCAATGCCGCTTTTGTAAAATTTGAGGCGGCCGGAGCCGGAAAACAGATCCTGGGGGCCGGCCAGCTCCGGCATGGCTCCCGGGTCCAGCCGAAGCGCCCATTCCTCGAATTCCGCCGCTTTGGAGCTGGAGAGGATCAGTTCCCTGACCCCGGCCACGCCCTCTTCGGCCAAGATGATCCGCAACAGATCCGAGACATAAATCTCCACCCGTCTGTCGGCGGCGACAAGATCGTCTTCGTGAATAAACCCATGCGCCAGGGCCGGTCCGGAGAAAATATCCTCCACCGCCACACCCATCTCCCGCATCCCGGACAGGGTCCGGAATGTCACATCCGGGGAGATGAACCGGCCCAGTTCCGCGCCCAGCCGGGCCGCCAGCTCATCGGCGTCCGTGTCGTCATCCAGGTCGATCTCGCCCCTTAAACCGATGGTCTCCGGCGGCATGACCTCGATCTTCACAAAATCCTCGCACAGGTTCCGGCAGGCGTTGAGACGCTTTCGGACCTCTTCGATGAGCTTTGAATCCGGCGGCGCGTCGGATTTCCCCGCGATCCAGACCCGGTAAAGCCCCTTTGGCGAAAGAAGCTCCAGGTCCCCGGCGTTTTGAAACCAAAGGGTCTTTTTCTCCCGATCCAGCCAGATCTCCGGCGCCGGGTATTCCTCTTTTTCCACCCGGCAGTTTTTCACCCCGTCCACATCCAGGATGATTTTACGGAAATCCCCCGGCGTCAGGGGATCGGAGGGCAGGATCTCCCGGGCCGTGAAAAACGGTTTTAACGGCGTCTCGCCCGGGGGATCGGCCAGGATGTCGGCCATGTCAAAGGAAAGCCGGTGGCTCAAATCCGTGATGGCGTAGCAAAGCTGCTCCAAAATGGCCGTCCCGGGGTCGGCGGGGTTGAAATGGGTCCAGGCGTGGCCCGCCAGTTTTTCGATGAATTCCAGCCCTTCCTGGCGCAAAAATTCGAAATCCATCCCCTTTTCCTCCGGCGGCCCCGCCGGTATGGCGATATGTTCGGTCATTTTCCCTTCCTTTTATGGGTTTGTGATGGGCATGTCGGCCCTGTGTCGCCGGGGCATCCGGGCGGGTCACATGGTGTCGCCGCGCCCTCTGGGCATGTCGCGTGGTGTCGCCGCGCCCTGTAGAGACGCAAAATCTTGCGTCTCTACGATGTTGAAATGCCCCGGACGGGGTTTTTTCTACAGCAGCGCCTTCACCGGGTAGGTCTGGATTTCATGGGTTTTGCCGTCCCCGCGCTCGCCGTTGTTGCCCTGGCCCCAGGACCACAGGACCCCGTCCTCGTCCACGGCAAAGGAGGTGTTGTGTCCGCCGAGAACCCTTCGAATGCCCAGAAGAAAGACGGATTCGTCACCGAACCGGACCTGGCCCGGGCGCGTCTGGTGTCCGCTCAAGGCGCGTCCCAGTCGGCCCTGTCCATATGCCCCCCAGTTCCAGACGGTCCCGTCCGCTTTCACGGCCATGCTGTGCCAGTCCCCGGCCGAGATCGCGATGACATCCTCCAGGTATTCCCCGGCGCTTCCCGAGGGAGACACCACCCGGACCGGGGATTTCTGGTGGGTCTTGGCGTTGTTCCCCACCTGTCCATAGGTATTGTGTCCCCAGGCCCACACATGGCCATGGGCGTCCAGCGCCAGGGTGTGGTGGCTGCCGCCGGACACGGCCACGATATGTTCAAGGCCGGGAATTTGGACGAATGTGTTCCGGTGTGCCGTGTCCCCCTGGCCCAGGTCTCCGAAGCTGTTCCACCCGGTTCCCCAAAGGGTCCCGTCCTCCTTTCGGATAAAAATGTTATGCTGACAGGCCGTGATCTCCACCGCCTGATCGATGTCCACTTTTTGGGGATAATAATAGTCCTTCTTATTCCCGGTTGTTCCAACCCCCAGCTCCCCGTGGGTGTTGTTTCCCCATGACCACACCCGGCCGTCTTCGGTGAGGGCGGCCCCATGGACCTCGCCCACCGCAACCTGGAGCGCGTTCTCTTCAAACACATTGTTCTCATCCTTCATGACATACGTCGGGTGCGGGCGCTGGGTGGTGTTTCCGGTTCCCAGCTGTCCGTAATTGTTCCCTCCCCATCCGCAGATCCGGCCGCCTTCCAGGAGCGCCAGGGCAAAGGTGTGTTTATAGCTGTCCCATCCTTTCATCCCGTCCACAGCTTTGACGCCCTTAAGTTTCCCCTCGCCGTCGATACCCGGGACCTGAATCGGGATGGACTGGTCTTTTGTGGAATTGATTCCCAGGCTGTTTTGGCTGTTGCGCCCCCACGCCCACAGGGACCCGTCTTTTTTCACGGCGAAGCTGGACTCGCATGCGTGTCCGAAATGGATGACGCCGCGCTCCTTCGCCTCTCCGTCTCCCAGCCGTCCCATGACGGCGCTTCCCCAGGCGAAAACGGAGCCGTCGGGCAGAACAGCGGCGGTGTGAGACCTGCCGGCGGCGATTGTTTTGGCTTTCACCGCCTTGCCGTCCCGGCCCTTCACGGCCCTGGGAACGCCCCGGTCCTTTCCGGTTCCGTCCCCGAGCTGGTCGTGGTCGTTTCTGCCCCAGATGAGGGTTCCCTTCCCGGTTTCGGCCATGCTGTGGTCATAACCGGCGAAAACCTTTTGGACGCCGGACAGGGGGTCCCCGTTTTCATCCACCAGCGGCTCGGGCGCCTCATGGGCCATTTCGGTTTTCCCTCCGGCCTGGCCATGTTCGTTGTCGCCCCATCCGTAAGCCCGGCCGCCTTTGTCACAGGCCAGGGTGTGCCACATGCCGGCGGCGATGGATGTGATTCCCTCAAGCTCCTCCCCGTCCCGGTTTTTCATCAAAACGGCCTGGATGGAAGGGGCGGCGCCGAGCTGTTTCTTTTCGTTGTCCCCCCAAATCCACACTTTTCCGATTTTATCCAGAGCCGCGCCGTGATATTTGCCCGCCGCGATCCGGACAATGTTTTCCAGGTGGGAGTAGCTGTTGTCCGCCTTGACCTGGAGGGGTTTCACGCTTTTTTCCCCGGCCGTGGCCTTGTCGTTTCCCAGCTGGCTTCTGTCGTTCGCCCCCCATCCCCACACGGTCCCGTCGTTTTTAAGCGCCAGGGTGAAATCGGCCAGGGCCGACACGGACTTGACCCCGGTGAGTCCCGCCCGGACGGGCAGGGGGCTGGAGGACTCCTTCAAATCGTCGTTTCCCAGCTGGGAAAGCGAATGGTCCCCCCAGGCCCAGACCTTGCCGTCTTCGTCCACGGCCGCGGAATGAAAATGGCCGACCGCGATTTCCTTAATCCGGGTCAGGTATTTTTTTCCTTCGGAATCTTTCACCATGACCGGGGAATAACGGGGTTTCCGGGTCCCGTCCCCGAGCTGGCCCCGGCTGCCCGCGCCCCAGGCCCACACGGTTCCGTCGCTTTTAAGCGCCACCGTGTGCCTTAAGCCCGCGGCCGTCTGAACGGCGTCCTCAAGGGGCCAGAACAGGCAAAGCCCTTCGGCGTCGGCCCAGGCCGCTTTGCCGTCCAGCTTTCCCTTCACGCTTCCCTTGATGTCGGCCGCGTCATAACCGCTTCCCCGGGTCAGGGGCCAGCATCCCAAAAGGCTCTTTTCTTCCCCGGGCTCGTAGATTCGGTATTCCATCCTTTTTTGAATATCGCCCGGGGAAAGGGCCTCGTTCCACAAGCGGATCTCGCTCATCATGCCCTTAAAGCCTTTGGGTTTCCCGTCGACGCCGAGCGTCATTCCGGCCCAAAAATCCCCCTTTTCATCGGCCGGGTAGCTCACGTCTCCGGAGGCTTTTTTCGTTCCGCAGATTCGCTCGCCGTCCACGTACAGCTCCATCTCTTTTCCGCTGTACACCCCGGCCACGTGGCGCCAGGCTCCCGCCATAAAGGTTCTTCTGGAAACCAGATCGGTCATGACGCCGGTCTCCCCGGCGTCGGCCGTGTCTTTTCCCGACACCGAAAAACAGAATTTTTTGTTTTTAATTCCCAAAAGCCAGCCTTTTTGCTCCTCGCCGTCTTTGCCGATAACGCCGAAAATCCCCGACTCCTCAAAATCATCGGGCCTTACCCAGACCTCGGCGGTGAAGGCTTTGGCTGGAAGGGATTTTTTCACGTTTTCGATTTTCCCGAAACTGATCAGGCTGGCGTTGGCCTTGTCCTCGGGAATGGACACGGCCCAGTTTGCGTCCGGGATGGCAAAAATCCGGGTTTTGACCTCCTGGACGGCCCCGGGTTTTCCCGTCTCCTCCCCGCCTTTGCACGACACGCGCCAGAAATACGTTTTGCCGCTTTCAAGGCCCGTGATTCCGACCGAGCTCTCCACGGTCTCAAGCGCCCCGTATCCCTGGACCGGGGTTTTAAAATCCTTGTCTTCGGCCGCCTCCAGAACGTATTTCACGGCCGACGGCGCGGCGTCCCATTGGGCGGTGAAGCCCTCGTCCCGGATGTCTTCGGACTTAAGTCCCCCGGGGGGGGCGGGAACCGGGACATGGCCCGTGAGATTGAGCCCGCCGTGGTCCTCCCACACGGCCTTTCCTTTGATATCCCCTTTGGGCCCGGCCTCCACCCAGTTCCAGGCCGCGTTTCCGGCCCCGTCGATGACGGGCCAGTACCCGGCGAGATCCGGATGGTCCTTGGGATTTAAGCGATAGCCTTTGGACACATCCAGGGAATCGGCGGTCCGGGCCGCCTTCCACAGCCGGACCTCGGCGATATTTCCCATAAACGGGTAAAACTCGTCCGCGTCCTTGTAGGCGCCGATGACGAACTCCCCGGACCCGGGGTACAGAATCGGGCCGGAATTTTTCTCCTCGGCTTCCAGGTCCCCGTCCACGTACAGTTTGATGGCCTTGCCGTCATAGACCCCGGCCACGTGGCGCCATTTGCCCGCCGGGATCTCTTTTTTCGCCCTGGCCCAGACCAGTTTCTTTCCGGATTCCGAGGCCAGCCCAAAGGCCAGGCGCCCGGAGGCCATGCCTAAGGCCCATCCCTTTTCGTCGGCGCCGGTGTCTTTGAGAGCGCCCGCGAACGCCGTCCATTCCTGCCGGATCTCCGGTTTGATCCACGCCTCGATGGCGAACGCCCCGGGGCAAAGCCCTTTCAGCGCGGCGGAGCCGCCCAGGGAGATATAAGTGTCCACGCCGTTGAATTTTAATGTGCGTATCATTTTTCATTCTCCAAAATCATGAAATCGTAAGATGTTTAAATCATTCATTTACCAAAGTCTTGACCGGGTAATCGTTCCGGGTTTCAGTCTTGCCGTCCCCTTTCCCGTCCACGCACTGCCCGTGCATGTTCCGGCCCCAGGCCCACAGGATCCCGTCCTCGTCCAGGGCCAGGGAATACCGGGTCCCGCCGAAGACGGCGCGCATGCCCAGGAGAAACCCGGACCCGCCCGAATACTCCACCTGGCCGGGAAGCTGCTGGTTGACGTCCCCGGTGATGGCGTATCCCAGGCGGCCGTGATAGTTTTCCCCCCAGGCCCACACGGTACCGTCCTCTTTCACGGCCAGGCTGTGGTTCATCCCGGCCGAGACGGCGATGATGTTCTCCAGATATGTGTCCGGGCTTCCCTTGGGCGCCACCACCCGGACCGGGGACAACTGCCTGGCGGTGGAGTTGTTCCCCACCTGCCCCACATGGTTATATCCCCAGGCCCACAGATCGCCCCGGGCGTCCAGGGCCAGGATATGGTGAGCCCCCCCCGCCAGGGACACGATATTGTCAAGATCGGGGACCCGGGTCATTGCGCTTCTGTGTGTCCGATCATTTTGTCCAAGGTTCCCTTCCCCGTTATACCCGCATCCCCAAAGAGAGCCGTCCTCCTTTAGAACAAAGGTATTGTATTCACAGGTGATGATATCCACGGCTCCCTCTATTTCCACCTTCTTCGGATAAAGGGACTCGGTCTTGTTCCCCAGCCCCAGCTGGCCGTGGTTATTGTGGCCCCATGTGTAAACTGCGCCGTCCTCGGTCAAAAGGGCCGAGTGAAACTCCCCGCCCGCGACTTTAATGACATTTTCTTCAAAGACATTCTCCTTGTCCTTCATGAGCCACACGGGAAAATGGCGGCTGGTTTTGTCCCCGGTCCCCAGCTGGCCATACCCGTTGGCGCCCCAGGCGCAGACCCGGCCGCTTTCAAGGATCGCAAAGGCGAATCCCCGGGTGTCGGTTCCGATGGAGCCGTCCACGAATTTGACGTTTTCCAGCTCACCCACGCCGTCCACTCCCAATATCCGGACCGGGACATACCCATTCTTTCCGGAGTTGTCCCCCAGGAAGTTATGGGCGTTCCACCCGGCCCCCCAGACCACGCCGTCTTTTTTCACCACATAAGTGGTGGAATGGCCCAGACCCAGGCTGATGATATGGGGCGCGTCGATTTCGCCGTTTCCCAGCTGCCCGGCGGCGTTTTTCCCCCAGGCGAAAACGCCTCCGTCGGGCATGACGGCGGCGGTGTGGGATTTGCCGCCGGCGATGAAAAGGGTTTTCGCCTCTTTTCCGTCCCGGTCTTTCACGGGAAGGGGAAAGGGCCGGTCTTTCCCGGTCCCGTCCCCGAGCTGGTTGTGGTCGTTTCTTCCCCAGGCAAGGGTTTTCTGATCGGTCCAGGCCATGCTGTGATCATAACCGGCGGACACGGACCGAACCCCGGACAACCAGTCCCCGTTTTCGTCCTTGACCCGCTTCGGGACCTCCACGGCCGTCTCGTCCCCGCGCCCGGCCTGGCCATGGGCGTTGTCGCCCCAGGCCAGCGCCTGTCCGCTTTCGTCCACGGCCAGGCTGTGCCACATGCCGGCGGCGATGGATTGAATGCCGGCAAGAGGGGCCCCGTCCTGGTCTTTCACTATAAAAGCCTGGAACGTGGATGGAGCGGTGAGCTGTTTTTTACCGTTGTCGCCCCAGGTCCATATCCGGCCGTTTTGATCCAGCGCCAGGCCGTGATGTTTGCCCGCCGAGACCTGAACGATCTCCTCCAGATGGGAGTAGTCGTTGTCCGCTTTGACCTGGAGCGGCGCCGCGCTTTTTTCGCCCGCAGACGTCTTGTCGTTCCCCAGCTGGTTCTGATCATTGACGCCCCAGCCCCAGACCGTGCCCTCGTTTTTAAGGGCCAGGGTGAAATCGCCCAGCGCCGACACGGATTTCACGCCCACAAGGCCCGCCCGGACCGGAAGTCTGCTGGAGGTTTCTTTGAACTCCTGGTTTCCCAGCTGGCAAAGGGAATGATCGCCCCAGGTCCAGACCCGGCCGTTTTCATCCACAGCCGCCGAGTGAAAATGCCCGGCCGCGATCTCTTTGATCCCGGTTAAGTATTTTTCGCCTTTGGCGTCTTTCACCATGACCGGGGAATACCGGGGTTTTCGGCTTCCGTCCCCTAGCTGGCCCCGGCTGTTGGCGCCCCAGGCCCAGACCGTGCCGTCGCTTTTCAGCGCCAGCGTGTGCCGAAGTCCGGCCGCCGTCTGGACCGTGTCCCCAAGGGGCCAGAACAGGCATAAATCCCCGGCGTCGGCCCACGCGGCCCGGCCGCTCAATTCCCCGGGCGTCTTTCCCGTGATGTCCGCGGCTGCGGTTCCCGATCCCTTGCAAAGGGGCCAGCACCCGGCCAGGCTCTCCTGTTTTTCAGGATCATAAACGCGGTGTTCCATTCCCTCCCGAATGTCGGCCCCGGAAAGGGCCCGGCTCCAGAGACGGATTTCGGCCATCATGCCCTTAAAGCTTTTGGATTTTCCGTCGGAAAAAGCCCCCGTCCCGATCCTGAAATCCCCCTTCTGGTCCGCCGGGTAAAAAATCGCCCCGGCCGCCTTGCCGGTCCCGCGGATCCGCTCGCCGTCCACGTACAGCTCCATTTCCTTTCCGCTGTACACCCCGGCCACATGGCGCCAGGTTTGGGCCATGAAGTCCTTTTTGGAGACCAGCTCGGTCCAGACGCCGGACTCGCCGGCGCCGTCCGTGTCCTTGCCCGACACCGAAAAAAAGAACTTTTTGTCTTTGATCCCCAAAAGCCAGCCCTTTTTTTCGTCCCCGTCCTTTCCGATCACGCCGAAAATGCCGGAGTCGCTGAAATCATCGGGCCGGACCCACGCCTCCGCGGTGAAGGCGTCGGCGGGAAGGGCGTCTTTCACGTCCTCGATTTTTCCCAGGTCGATGAAGCTGGAATTCGCCTCGTCCTCAGGAAAGGACAGCGCCCGGTTGGCGTCCGGGATGCTGAAGGCCCGTGTGGCGGCCCTCTGGACCCCGCTGGGCTTGCCCGTGTCGTCCGAGGTTCGGCACGACACCCGCCAGAAGTAAGTTTTGCCGCTTTCCAGCCCCTTCACCCGGACCCTGGTTTCCCGGGTCTTCAAAGCGTCGTAATCTTTCAGGCGGTTTTCAAAATCATCGTCCAGGGCCACGTCCAGGATGTAGTCCTCGGCCCCGGACACGCCCTCCCAGTCGGCGGTGAAGCGGTCGTCCCGGATGTCTTTGGATTCCAGATGAACCGGCGGGGAGGGAACCGGGAAATGGCCTTTGATCGTCAGCCCCCCCCGGTCCTCCCAGGCGGCCTGACCCTTGATGTCGCCGTTTTTCCCGGATTTCAGCCAGTTCCAGGCCACATTTCCCACCCCGTCGATCAGCGGCCAGTACCCGACCAGATCCGAATAATCGGCGGGGTCCAGGTGGTATTTCCGGTTCACCAAAATGGCGTCTCTCGATTTGGCGCCGCTCCACAGCCGGACCTCGGCGATATTTCCGTTAAACGGGTAAAACTCGCTGGAGTCCTTAAAGGCCCCGATGACGAATTCCCCTCCGTCGGGATAGAGAACCGCGCCGGAGTTTTTCGCCTCGGCCGCAAGCTCCGCGTCCACATAAAGCCTCATGGTTTCTCCGTCATAGACCCCGGCCACGTGGCGCCACTCTCCGTCCAGATAATCTTTGTCGGCCCGGGCCCAGACCAGGCCCCTGCCCGACTCGGCGGCCAGGCCGAAGGCGAGCCTTCCGTAGGCGATTCCCAGGGCCCATCCCCTCTCGTTTGAGCCGGAGTCCTCCAACGCCCCGGCGAATGCCGTCCATTCCTGGCGGACGTCCGGATCGGTCCGGATCCACGCCTCGATGGTGAGCGAGCCGGCCGCCCGCTTTTTCACGTCGGCGGAATCTCCCAGGGCGATATAGTTGTCCACGCCGTTGAATTTCAAAGTGCGTATCATTTTCAATTCTCCTTGTTTGGCTTGTCGTTTGGCTTTTACAGCAATACCTTCACCGGGTAGGTCTGCTCATGGGTTTCGCCGTCCCCGCGCTCGCCGTTGTTCCCCGCGCCCCAGGACCACAGCGTCCCGTCCTCATCCAGGGCGAAGGAAGTGTGATATCCGGCGAAAGCCCTTCGGATTCCCAGGAGAAAAGCGGACTCGTCGCCATACCGGACCTGCCCGGGACGCTTCTGGTTCACGTCCCCGCTCACGGCGTACCCCAGCCGGCCGTTATTGTTTTCCCCCCAGCACCACACGGTCCCGTCCTCTTTCACCGCCATGCTGTGCCAGTTCCCCGCCGAAATGGCGACGATGTCTTCCAGAAAATCCCCGACGCTTCCCGCGGGAGAGACCACCCGGACCGGGGATTTCTGATCGGTCGTTGTGTTGTTTCCCAGCTGTGACCTGTGATTGTCTCCCCAGGCCCACACACGGCCATGGGCGTCCAGGGCCATGATGTGGTGGCCCCCGCCCGCAATGGCCACAATGCGCTCAAGACCGGGAACCTGGATGAATGTGTTCCGATGCCGGGTGTCCCCCTGGCCCAGCTCGCCGTTTAAGTTATACCCGGTTCCCCACAATGTCCCGTCTTCCTTTATGATGAAAATATTATGCTGGCAGGCCGTGATATCCGTCGCTTTGTCAATGTCCACTTTTTGGGGATAATAATAGCCCTGCTTGTTGTCTCCAATCCCCAGCTCGCCGTGGTGGTTGTACCCCCATGAGTAAACGAGGCCGTCTTCGGTCAAGGCGGCGCCATGCAGCTCGCCCGCCGCCGCTTTGATCGCGTTCTGTTCAAACACATTGTTTTCATCCTTCATGACATACACGGGGTGATTTTGGCGGGTCGTGTTTCCGACACCCAGCTGCCCGTAATTGTTTCCCCCCCACGCGCACACCCGGCCGGTCTTCAGAAGGGCCAGGCCGAACGCATGCGTGTTGCTGTCCCATCCTTTCATCCCGTCCACGGCTTTGACACCCTTAAGCGTTCCCTCGCCGCCGATTCCCGGGACCTGAACCGGGAACGTCTGATCCTTTGTGGAATTGATCCCCAGGCTGTTGTGGGTATTTCGTCCCCATGCCCACAGGGACCCGTCCCTTTTTGCGCCGAAAATGGACTCGCATCCCACGCCGACCTCCATGACGCCGCGCGCGTCCACTTCCCCGTTTCCCAGCTGCCCGAGGCTGTTTCCTCCCCAGGCGAAAACCGTGGAATCGGGCATGAGCGAAACGGTGTGGGACTTGCCGCCGGCGATGTCCAGGGCTTTGGCATCCTTTCCGTCCCGGCCCTTCGCCGGCGCCGGAACACCCCGGTCCTTCCCGGTTTTGTCCCCGAGCTGGTCGTGCTCGTTTCTTCCCCATATGAGGGTTTTGTCGCCGGTTTCGGCCATGCTGTGGTCATAACCGGCGAAAACTTTTTTCACCCCGGACAGCCGGACGCCCTTTTCGTCTTTAAGCCGTGTCGGGGCGTAAAGGGCCATCTTATCCGGGTCCCCGGCCTGGCCATGCGCGTTGTCGCCCCAGGCATACGCCTCTCCATTTTCATGGGCCGCCAGGGAATGGTATTTTCCGGCGGCGATGGACACGATCCCGGAAAGCGGCCGGCCGTCCACGTCTTTGACCACAAACGCCTGGTGGGTGGACGGGCCCCCGGTCTGGTTTTTTCCGTTGTCTCCCCAGGCCCAGACCCGGCCGTTTTTGTCCAGCGCCAGACCGTGATATTTGCCCGCCGCGATTTGAACGATCTCCTCCAGGTGGGAGTAGCTGTTGTCCGCCTTGACCTGGAGCGGCGCCGCGCTTTTTTCGCCCGCCGACGCCGGGTCGCTTCCGAGCCCGCTTTTGTCATTGGAGCCCCAGGCCCAGACCGTGCCGTCGTTTTTCAAAGCCAGGCTGAAATCGGAAAGCGCCGACAGGGATTTCACGCCGGTGAGCGCCACCCGGACCGGCAGGGGGCTGGAGGACTCCTTCAGCTCCTCGTTTCCAAGCTGGAGAAGGGAATGGTCTCCCCAGGCCCAGACCCGGCCGTCCTTGTCCAGGGCCAGGGAGTGAAAATGCCCGGCCGCGATCTCTTTGATCCCGGTCAGGTGTTTTTTTCCCTGGGAATCTTTGACCATGACCGGGGAATAGCGGGCTTGATAAGACCCGTCCCCGAGCTGCCCCCGGCTGCCGGCGCCCCAGGCCCACACGGCGCCGTCTTTTTTCAAGGCCAGGGTGTGCCGAAGTCCCGCGGCCACCTGGACGGCGTCCTCAAGCGGCCAGAACAAACAAAGGTCCCCGGCGTCTGCCCACTCGGCCCGGCCGCTTAAGCGCCCATGAAGATTTCCTTTGATATCGGAAATGTCGCTTCCCGATCCACTGGAAAGGGGCCACCAGCCCAGGAGATTTTTTTCTTTCCCGGGGTCTTTAACCCGGTATTCCATCCGTTTTTGAATGTCCCCTTGGGAAAGCGCTTCGTTCCAAAGACGGATTTCGCTCATCATGCCTTTGAAACTTGAAGGTTTTCCATCCTTGTCCATCGCGCGTCCGGCGAAAAAATTCCCCTTTTCATCGGCCGGGTAATGGATGTCCCCGGACGATTTTTTGGTTCCGCAGATCCGCTCGCCGTTGATATACAGCTCCATCTCCTTTCCACTGCACACCCCGGCCGCGTGGAGCCATTTTTTGCTTGCAAAACCCTTTTTGGAGACCAGCTCGGTCAAAACGCCGGAATCCCCGGCGCCGTCCGTGTCCTTGCCCGACACCGAAAAAAAGAATTTTTTGTTTTTAATTCCCAAAAGCCATCCTTTTTTTTCCTCCCCGTCTTTTCCGATGACGCCGAAAATCCCGGCGTCGCCCCAGTCATCGGGCCTGACCCACGCCTCAATCGTGAGCGCCTCTTTGGGAAGGGCGGCTTTAACGTCCTCGATTTTCCCGAAATCGATGAACGTGGAGCGGGTCTCGTCTTCGGGAAAGGAGACGGCCCAGTTGGCGTCCGGGATGGCGAAAACCCGGGTTCGGGTCTCCTTTACCCCGCCGGGTTTCCCCGTGTCCTCCAGGGTTTTGCAGGCCACGCGCCAGAAATACGTTTTCCCGCCTTCCAGGCCGGTCACCGCCACAGAGGTTTCGGCGGTTTCAAGACCCGAAAACCCCTGGACAGGCGTTTTGAATTCGGCGTCGGCCGCCACATCCAGAAGGTAGGCCCTCGCGCCG
This sequence comes from Candidatus Desulfarcum epimagneticum, assembly GCA_900659855.1. NCBI lineage: Bacteria > Pseudomonadati > Thermodesulfobacteriota > Desulfobacteria > Desulfobacterales > Desulfobacteraceae > Candidatus Desulfarcum > Candidatus Desulfarcum epimagneticum. The sequence goes on along the minus strand of CAACVI010000006.1, from coordinate 2,380 downwards.
GACACATTCTCCCACTTCGCCGTGAACCGGTCGTCCCGAATGTCTTCGGCCGTGAGATTCGAGGGCGGCGCGGGAACGGGAAGGCGCCCGGAAAGGCTTAAGCCCCCCCGGTCCTCCCACTGGGCGCCGCCATTCACGCGCCCGTTTTGCCCGGACTCCACCCGGTTTTGGATCACGCGCCCGGCCCCGTCGATGAGGGGCCAGCAGCCGGCCAGGTCCGGATGCTCCCCGGGGTCCAGGTGAATATCTTTTTTCACGGCCAGGGCGTCCCGAGAGAGGGCCGTTTTCCACAGCCGGACCTCGGCGATATTGCCCGCAAACGGGTAAAACTCGGTGGCGTCCTTAAACGCGCCGATGACGAACTCCCCCTTTTCGGGATACAAAACGGCGCCGGAATTTTTCGCCCGGGCTTTAAGATCGCCGTCCACATACAGCGCCATTTCTTTGCCGTCATAGACCCCGGCCATATGGCGCCATTTTCCGCCCCAGTCTTCTTTTTCTCCCTTTGCCCAGACCAGTTTCCGGCCCGTCTTCGTGGCCAGACCAAAGGCCGGACGGCCCCCGGCCAGCCCCAGCGTCCATCCCTTCTCGCGGACGCCGTCGTCTTCCAGTATCCCGGCGAACGCCGTCCATTCCTGGGGGATGTCCCGCCGGACCCAGGCTTCAATGCAAAAGGCTTCGGGAATCATTTCAGAGACGGATGCGGAATCTCCCAGGGAGATATGCGTGTCCGTCCCGTTGAATTTAAGCGCGCGTATCATGTTGGATTCTCCTTATTCGCCTGGTCCTTTGTTTTGGGCAGCAACGTCTCCACAGGATAGGTTTTGGTTTCCGTCTTTGTCCCGTCGCCGCGCTGTCCTTCTTTTCCATACCCCCATGCCCGGACGATTCCGTCATCGCCCAGGGCGAAGCTCACGGCGCCCCCGCAGGCGATGCCCTGGACCCCGAAAAGAAACCGGGACTCCTCCGAAGACATCTCCACCCGGCGCGCCGTCCTCTGGTTGGCGTTTCCGGCCGCGGCATACCCCAGGCATCCGTATTGATTTTGCCCCCATGTCCACACAAACCCGTCGGACGTCAGGGCCATGCCGTTATTTCCCGTCGCGGATATGGCCACGACATTTTCCAGGGGATTTCCCGAGGCGTCCATCGCCACCTTGGCCGGGGTCGCCTGTTTGTCGGCGGTGGAGTTGATTCCCAGCTGGCCGTATCGGTTGTCTCCCCAGGCCCACACAAAACCCTCCCCGTCCAGGGCCAGAGTGTAATAGGCGCCCGCCGCCGCGGCGATCATGGAGGGAAGGCCGTTCATTTGCTTCGGCGTGTCGAATGTCGTCGCATTGAAATGGCCCTGGCCCAGCAGTCCGTATGAATTATGCCCCCAAATCCAGAGGGAGCCGTCGTCTTTGACGGCCAGGCCGCCCCGGTCCCGGGCGGCGACATCCGCCACCCCTTTTTCCATGACTTTCTTGGGGTAGAAATCCGTCACATTGTATCCCAGGCCCAACACGTGCTTCCCATCAATATGACCCCAGCCCCACAGCGCCCCGTCTTCGGTGATGGCGTAGGAGGTCAGGGGGCCGGCCTTCACTTTGGCCACCTTCTCCTCAAACACATGCTGGTCATCTTTTCGAAGATAAATGGGGTAGGGAATGTGACGCCGGCTGGTGGTTCGGGTGTTGGTCCCGGTCTCATTGTTTCCGTTCCACCCCCACACGCAGACCCTGCCGTCGTTTAAAACCGCGTAACGGGAGGAATATCCGGATATCCACCGAACATCCTTCAGCTCCCCGACATCGTCCACGCCGTGGACCGGGACCGGGACCGGACGATGGTTCGGCGCGCCGTTGTCGCCCACCTGGCCCTCTTTGTTATATCCCCACGCCCAGACCGAGCCGTCCTTTCTCAGCGCAAAGCAGGACTGGACCTGGACAAAGTCGGACTCGGCCCCGAATGTCTCCATTCCCAGCCCGCCCACAACGCCCCTTCCCCAGGCGAAGACCGTGGAATCTTCCAGGACCGACACCGCGTGGGATTTTCCAACGGCGATGTCCAGGGGGGTCACCTCCCCGCCGTCCCCTCCCCTGACCGGCCCGGGGACCGGGCGGTCCTTTCCGGTTTTGTCCCCCAGCTGATTGTCATTGTTTCGTCCCCAGATGAGGGTCTTTTCATCGGTCCGGGCCATGCCGTGGTCGTGCCCGGCCCATACTTTTTTCACCCCGGACAGCCGCTCATTTTTTTCGTCTTTGATTCGGGTCGGTGCGTACAGGGCCATTCGGGTTTTGTCCCCGGCCTGGCCGCGCTCATTGTCGCCCCAGGCGTAAACCTCCCCGTTCTCATGGGCCGCCAGGGAATGATACTTGCCGGCGGCGATGGACACGAT
>CAACVI010000005.1 GCA_900659855.1 Candidatus Desulfarcum epimagneticum | reverse complement strand
CCCATTTATAAAATATTTATCCGATATTTGCAACACAGTATTTTTCATGGCGGGGGCGCTTATATGTGGCGGCCCTGTCCGCCCGTGACTACTTGATCAAAAGCCGGCCGGCTCATGGGTTTTCCCTTTTTTTTCGCATGAGCCAGATTTCGCATGAACCAGATCAGGATTGTTTGATTCGGAGTAAAAATGAATATGATTTTTTTTGTTTTCATTCTATAATTTTTTATGATATGTAAAACAATCGTCCGGCCAAAAAGCCGCTTCCGGCTCCGGCGTTGGCCCTTTTATCATCCGATATAAAAGTTCCGCTTGGGAGATATGCGCCCCGTCATATTCATGTTTTCCGGCCGGGGTTCTCAACGTTATCATTGTCTTGAATCTTTTTTCAGGAAGAACCGGACTTTTGGGCGCGAGATGAGGCGTCTGGACGACGTGGCCGCTGAGGGCGCGGGGCGCTCCGTCCTCTCCTGCCTGTACGACGGGGCGAAGAAAAAAACCGATCCGTTTGATTGTCTCACCTTTTCCCATCCCTCCCTTTTTATGCAGCAATACGCGCTGTCCCGGGTTATGGCCGAACATCTCTCAATGACCGATCAGCAGGCTGTCAAGACAGCCGAACTCGCGTTGAAACTGGAAAAGGAAAGCGGTTTTGCCGTGGATATCGAATGTGGATGGAAAGGCGAAAAACTTTTCCTGTTTCAATGCAGACCTGGCGCCGCATAACCCTTGTCTTTCGCGCTCAATTGAATTAAATGTGGTCAAAAACAAAGCCGAAAGGAAAACAAAAAAATGCGCAAATTTTCATCATACGGCCCCATAGACCCGGATTTACATTATTATGCCCCGAGAACAGATTTGATAGGCAGCGCTGTTTTGCAGTTGACGGGAGAAAACCCGCAGAAAGGCGGGAATTACATAACCGTATGGGCTCCGAGGCAGACCGGCAAATCATGGGCGCTAAAAGAAGTCCTTTTCAAGTTGCGGGAAGACAAAAGATTCGACGCGCTAAAGATAAATCTGGAAATTTTAAAAACGGAAGAAGATATCGGCCGGATACTTATGTATATCGAAAAAAAAATGGCGCGGGGGTTGAATAAAAAAGCAGTCGGGGCCGACACGCCAGAAAAATTCGGAGATTTGTTTCTGAAAGAAGCTTTGGAAAAACCCCTTATCCTGATTTTAGACGAATTCGACGCTTTGTCCGAAGACGCCATTTCGGCCATAGTCGGGGCTTTCAGAAATATTTATACAGTCAGGCAAGAGCAGTCGGACAAATCGACCGAAGAAAAGGATTATCTTCTTCACGGCGTGGCTCTTATAGGGGTCAGGGCAGTTTTGGGGGTGGAAAACCAGAAGGGCTCGCCCTTTAATGTGCAAAGAAGCCTCCATATCCCGAATCTTACATTCAGGGAAGTGGAGGAGATGTTCAGATGGCATGAGCGGGAATCGGGGCAAAGAGTCGAGCAGGAAGTCATAGATCGCCTCTTTTACGAAACAAAGGGCCAGCCGGGGCTTACCTGCTGGTTCGGTGAGCTTCTGACCGAAGGCTGGGACCAGTTTCGCGTCGCAAAAGAGATGCCCGTTGACATGGAGCTTTTTGAGGAGGCATGGCTGGCCGCCACTCGTCTGCTTCCCAACAACAATATCCTGAACATAATAAGCAAGGCGAAACAGGAGCCGTATAAGCGGACTGTTTTGAATCTTTTCGGAACAACAGAGAAGATAAGTTTCGCCTATGACAAAGCGGAACTCAACTTTCTGTATATGAACGGGGTCATTGATTTCGAAAAAACAGACGATAAAAAGCTTTACGCGAAATTTTCCTGCCCGTTTGTTCAAAAAAGGCTCTTCAATTACTTTTCGGATGATATATTCGATTTTGCGGGCGATCTTTACGATCCATTTGAGGACCTGGATGACGCGATAACCGACGACGGCCTTGATATAAGAAATATAATAAAAAGATATCGCGCCTATTTGATGAAAAACAGGGAATGGACATTGAAAGACGCGCCGAGAAGATCCGACATGAGGATTTACGAGGCGGTTTTTCATTTTAACCTGTATATGTATTTGTCGCGCTTTATGGAAAGATTCAAGGGGGAGATATACCCCGAGTTTCCCACGGGAAACGGAAAGATAGACCTGATTGTAAAATACGCGGGCAAAACATATGGAATAGAGGTGAAATCCTACACCGACAGGCGGGGGTACTCCGAGGCGCTGACCCAGGCGGCCCGATACGGAGATCAGCTGAAATTAAAGGAAATAACCCTGGTCTTTTTTGTGGAATCAATAAACGACGAGAACAGGACGAAATACGAGGCTGATTTTTTTGACGACGAGACGGGAGTGAAAGTCATGCCGGTTTTTGTTGAGACGGGATGAGAGAATCACGAAAACAATAAATTGTGAAAACCACGAAAAAGAAACATGGAATCACGAAAACACGAAAAAGAACTGAAAACACGAAAAAAACATGAAGAAGGGTTTTGGATTTGAAGGTTTGAGCAAAAAAGGTTGTCAGAGCAGATTAAAAGGACGCTCAAAAGCGAAAATCGGCCTGAATGGCCGGCCGGAGTTCGCTTTTGCCGGAAAACACCCTAAAATTTTTTCCTGTTTCAATGCAGACCTGGCGCCACATAACCCTTGTCTTTCGCGTTCAACTGAATTAAAATGTTCAAAAACAAAGAAATGCGCAAAAACGAACGAGGCAAAAAAATGAAAGAACTGCCTGTAGGCATAAGCGATTTTAAAAAAATAATGGAAGAGGGTTTATATTTTGTGGATAAATCGCTGTTTATCAAAGAAATATTGGATAAAAAAATAGACGCGTTTTTATTGCCTCGTCCCAGAAGATTCGGAAAAACGATCAATCTTACAATGCTGCGCTGGTTTTTTGAAATAGCTGAAAACAGACAGGAGCAAAACGCCAGAAGAAAGTTGTTTTCAGGGCTTGCAATAGAACAGGAATCCGCATTCGAAGAACATTTTGCAAAATACCCGGTTATCTATCTGACTTTTAAAAATATAAGCAACAAAAGTTTTGAAGCGGCTTCCATAAAAATAAAAAGTTTGATAGCCGAGGAGTTCGCAAGACATGATTATCTGCTTGAATCGGACGCTTTAAGTGAATCTGAAAAGAAAAAGTTTGCAAATATAATATCCGAAGAAGCCGAACTGGCGATTTACGAAGACTCGTTGAAAAAATTAACAAAGCGCCTCCATGAATATCACGGACAAAAACCTCTTGTTTTGATAGATGAATATGACACGCCGATACATTCGGCTTTCCATTATGGATATTATGACGACTGTGTAAACTTTTTCAAAGGTTTTTTGGGAGCGGGGCTGAAAGACAACACCGACATATTCAAGAGCGTGATAACAGGAATACTGAGGATTGCCAGAGAATCTATTTTCAGCGAGTTGAACAACCTTTCCGTTTTTTCAATTGTGTCGCAGCGATTTTCCGGACAATTCGGTTTGACACAAAAAGAGGTGGAAAAGATATTAGATGGCTATGATTTAAAAAACAGAATCAAAGATGTGGAAAAATGGTATGACGGCTATATTTTCGGAGAGACTAAAATTTACAATCCATGGTCCATAGTCAATTTTGTTTCAAGAGTCGAAGAGGGATTCAAGCCATATTGGATAAACACGTCATCAAACGAGCTTATAAAAGATTTGATAAAAAATTCATCCCAAAGCGTTAAAAGCCAATTAAACGATTTATTGAAAGACAATCCGGTTATAATGGAAATCAATGAAAACATATCGTTTGAGAGTATAGAATATGACGAAATCAGCGTTTATTCGTTTTTGCTTTTTTGCGGATATTTAAAAGCTTTTGATAAAGAGCGAAAAAATCATAAGGATTATTTCAAACTTTTGATTCCGAATTTTGAAGTCAAACAGAATTTCGAAACCATAATTTTAAAATGGATAAAACAATCCAGCTTTGAAAACGATAAATTGCAAATGATGCTTCACGCTCTTGTCACAGGGGATGTGGAAACTTTCGAATATATTTTGAGCATGTTTGTTCTTGAAACACTCTCATATTTCGACACTGCCGGCAGGAATGTGGAAAAAGTATATCAGGCGTTTATTCTCGGAATGCTTGTGAATTTATCGAATGAATATGATGTGACCAGCGAGAAAGAATCCGGATTCGGCAGATATGATGTGGCTGTCGTCCCGAAAGACAAATCGAAACTTGCGATTATTATGGAATTTAAAACAATCAACGAATTCAAGGAAGAAACAAAAGACCAGGCGTTAAACAGCGCTATGGAACAACTGAATGAACGGCGATATGAAACCGCTATTTTAAAACAGGGTGTTAAGAATTTTAAAAAGCTTGCGGTTGTTTTTGATGGGAAAAGATGCTGGGCAAAAGAGGGGAGTTGACGGTTTTCCCCTCTTCCATGAAAAAACCATCGCCCATCCCGACCCATCACCCGCCTTGTCAATGACTATCATCCCGAGTAACCCTTGTCTTTCGCGCTCAACTGAATTAAAGTGGTTAAAAACAAAGCCGAAAGGAAGAAAAAAGTGCGAAAATTCTCATCATATGGCCCGATAAACACGAGATTTCATTATTATGCCCCGAGAGAAGAAATTCTTGATCTTGCCCACAGGCAATTGATCGGGGAGAACCCGGAAGATGGCGGACATTATATCACGGTCTGGGGGCCGAGACAGACAGGAAAGACATGGACTCTCAATAATATATTCGCCAAAATCCGTTCTGATGAAAGATTCGACGTGGTCAAGGTGGAGTTGGAAACGCTTAAAACCGAAAAAAATATCGGAACGGTATTGTCGTATATTGAAAATGATATCGCTTACGATCTTAATAAGGATGTTTCAGGGGCAGACACGCCGGATAAATTTCAAAAAATTTTTTTGAAAGGCGCGCTGGACAAACCCCTGGTTTTGATCCTGGATGAGTTCGACGCTTTGGAAGAGGAGGCCATATCGGCGATAGTCGGGGTATTCAGAAATATTTACAACATAAGGCAGAACCAGGCGGACAGAAAAACAGGGGAAAAGAAATACCTTCTCCATTCGGCGGCTCTCATAGGAGTGCGGGCGGTTTTGGGTGTGGAAAACCGGAAGGGCTCGCCCTTTAATGTGCAAAGAAGCCTTCACATTCCGAATTTAACATTTGATGAAGTGGAGGAGATGTTCAGATGGCATGAGCGGGAATCGGGACAGAGAGTGGAGCAGGAAGTCATAGATCGTCTTTTTTATGAGACAAAAGGGCAGCCCGGGCTTACCTGCTGGTTCGGGGAGCTTCTGACCGAAGGCTGGGACCAGTTTCGCGTCGCAAAAGAGATGCCCGTTGACATGGGGCTTTTTAAAAGAGCCTATCACGCGGCGACCTCCCTTCTGCCCAACAACAATATTTTAAACATCATAAGCAAGGCAAAGCAGGAGCCTTTCAAAAAGACCGTGTTGGAACTTTTCGGGACGAAAAGAAAAATGCCCTTTAAATATGACAAACCGGATATCAACTTTTTATATATGAACGGCATTATATCCGGAGAACATGAGAGTGAAACGGAAAGTTATGTGAAGTTTTCGTCTCCATTTGTCCAAAAAAGACTTTTTAATTATTTTGCCGATGAGATATTCGAATATACGGATGAATTTCATGACCCCTTCGAGCCCCTTGACGACGCCATAACCGAAGACAGCCTCAACATAAGGAATATAATAAAACTTTATAGGAAATACCTGGTCAAAAACAGGGACTGGATATTTTCAGACGCCCCGAGGCGTTCGGATTTAAGGGTGTATGAAGCCGTGTTTCATTTTAACCTGTATATGTATCTGTCCGGCTTTATCAGAAGATTCGGCGGAGAAGTATATCCCGAATTCCCAACGGGAAACGGAAAGATAGACCTGATTGTAAAATACGCGGGCAAAACATATGGAATAGAGGTAAAATCCTACACCGACAGGCGGGGGTACTCCGAGGCGCTGACTCAGGCGGCCCGATACGGAGATCAGCTAAAATTAAAGGAAATAACCCTGGTCTTTTTTGTGGAATCGATAAACGACGAGAACAGGGCAAAATACGAGGCCGATTTTTTTGATGACGAGACGGGAGTGAATGTCACGCCGGTTTTTGTTGAAACTGGATGACGGATTTTTTATAATCCCATGCATATTTAAAACAGGGTCACCCCCGACACATATATCATCGGCAAACCGGATCTTGGAATAAAAGAAAGACGCCCGGGGCCCAAAACCCAAATGACCCTTCCCGATCCGGATTTTTACTCCAGGAACCGTTTGTCCGCGCTCCAGGCCATCCCGTTTGCGACAAAAAAATCAATGGCGGTTTTGTAAAAACCTGAGGCGGAAAAGACAAAGACAAGGGTTTTGGAAATATCTTCCAGCGTTTGGACTTCCGAGGCTTTTGCAAAAAAAGCTCTGGCCTCTGTGAGGGAAAATTTTTTCTTCCTGTTTTTCACTTCCCCGATAAGAGAATACGCGTCGTCGCCCGCCTGGGCGAACACATCCACCTGGATGTCTTTTTTATGCGCCGGGGACGCGCTGTAAGACCACAGGGTCGAATATTCGACAAATTCGAAATCGTCGGGCAGATTGCTCATCATGGACATGTAGAGATCGTTTTGTTTGTAAGCGCGGTGTTTCAGATGATTCATGATGACATACTCGGAAAACTCGCCCTTGTATTTGTTGTATTCTCCCTGGAGTTTTTTATACAATACCCGGTATTCGTCTTTGATTTTCTCGGGAGTGAAGCCGTCTATCTCTTTCTGATACCGGCCTCGGAAGACTTTGTCGAATATATTGTCGGCCACGGCCTGATAATCGAAATTGCTGGTCCCCTGTTCGATGATATCGCTTCTGACGAAGGCTTTTAAACGTTTTTCCAGCTCCCGGTCCGTCATGGAAAGCTCGAGATCGTTTCGTATTTCATCACGGGTCGCTTTTCTGCGTTTGCAAATGTATAAAATAATTCTTTTTCCATTGGCGTCGTTGATTCGGTCCGTGGCGGAATGAATATATTCCATCCATGTTCCCCGGACCCCGCCTCTTTTATCCATTGTCTCAAAATCAAGGACTTCCAGGATTCCTTTTTGTGTGGAAAAGTCTTTGTCCGGATATTCAGACTGGAAAAGAGAGCTGATATAAAAGGGATTGCCCTCAGTGAGATCGGCCATGATACGCGCGGTTTCATGGGTGATGGGGACTTGCTCAATTTCCGAATAATTCAGGGCCATCTCAACGGCCTCGTTTTTGGGCATATTGCCGAAATCGAAAATCGTGAATCTCCCGGGCAGCATTTTTTGCAGATCATCCATCAGCCATCCCACCCAGCTTCCGGACACCAGCAGGGGCGCGTTTTTGTATTCGGCGGTGTGAAGATAGCTCCCCGCAAGGTCCGAGGCTCTCCTTTCTTTTTTTTTGTCCCAGTAAATATAACGGTTTATGAACTGGAATTCATCAATCATCTGGAGAACGCGCTCGTCTTTGCGCTGGGCGATGGCTCGGGGGGCCTCTCTTGCTGTATGCCATAATGTGTCAAAATATTCTCTTTTTTCCTGGCTTTCAAAATGCTCGATGCGTTTAACCAGAAAATCCAGGCCCTCTTTTTTTGCGGCCTCGATTAATGTGTCATAATCATTAGTATAATTGAGGTATTCATGGCTTCTGGATTTAAACGCGATATATTGGCTTATGAATGTGAAAAAAAACTCCCTGGCAAAATCGCCTATCCATTGAGGCGTTTCCCGTATTTCAAAATAAAAAGGAACCACCTGGTCGTTTTGCTCAAACACAATATTGAAAAGACGCTGCATCACAGCGGATTTCCCGGTTTTTCTCCTGGAAATAATGGCTTTGCTTTTGGATATCTCCGGTTTAATCCCCTCCACCCATTTCAGCAAAGAGTCCAGCTCTCTTTTTCTTCCCGTGAAAAGGGCCGGGCTGCCTATTTTCTCTTTTAAATAAATTCGCATGGTATTTTCCCCGATGGATTTCCGAATTATGAAAACAGCCCATTTATAAAATATTTATCCGATATTTGCAACACAGTATTTTTCATGGCGGGGGCGCTTATATGTGGCGGCCCTGTCCGCCTGTGACTACTTGATCAAAAGCCGGCCGGCTCATGGGTTTTCCCTTTTTTCTTTCCTTCTTCTTTCTTTTCTTATGAACCAGATCAGGCACGACGGCCTGAACTTGCGGTAAATCTCCGGATCCCGGCAGTCCGCCCGGTCCGCGTCCACGCGGATTCCGTGTTTCATGCAGGCCAGGGCGCTTTCGCCGTTGTCCCGGCTTTCTTTCATGATGCGCGTCCTTTCCCGTTCCCGGGGTTTGGAGATGCCCCCCCACTGGTTGATTCGGGACAAAAAATGAATATCAATTTTTTTTTGTTTCCATTTTATATTTTTTATGCTAAATAAGACATTCAACCGGCCAAAAAAGCTCCGGCTCCGGCTCCGGCTCCGGCTCCGGCGTTGGCCCTTTTATCATCGGATATAAAAGTTCCGCGTGGGAGATATGCGTCCCGTCATATTTATGTTTTCCGGCCAGGGTTCTCAACGTTATCATTGTCTTGAATCGTTTTTCAAGAAGAACCGGACTTTTGGGCGCGAGATGAGGCGCCTGGACGAAGTGGCCGCTGAGGGCGCGGGGCGCTCCGTCCTGTCCTGCCTGTACGACGGGGCGAAGAAAAAAACCGATCCGTTTGACTGTCTCACCTTTTCCCATCCCTCCCTTTTCATGCAGCAATACGCGCTGTCCCGGGTTTTGGCCGAATGGGGGATTGAGCCGGATTTCGTCATGGGCGCCAGTCTCGGGGAGTTTGTCTCCCTGGCCGTCTCCGGCGCCCTTTCCGCCGAAAACGCCCTTCGGGCGGTCATTCGTCAGGCCCGGGACGCCCTGGAAAACGCCCCTCCCGGGGGAATGACCGCCGTTCTGGATGATCCCCGGCTTTACAAGGCCTCCCCGGCCCTTTATGAAAACGTTTCTTTGGCCGGGGTCCACTTCGATTCTCATTTTGTGATTTCCGGCCCCCCCGGGGGACTGGCGCGCGCGGCGGCGTTTTTAAAGAAAAAAGGCGTCGTCTTCATGTCCCTGCCTGTGGAGCGCGCCTTTCACTCCTCTGGAATCCGTCCGGCCAGGGCGTCATTCACCCGATTTTTGAAAACCCTTCCCTTCCAAAGGCCCGCCCTTCCCATGATCTCATGCTTAAGGGCCGGTCTGATGAACGACATTTCCGAGGATTACCCCTGGGAAGTCGCCGAAGGTCCCGTCCGGTTCATGGAAACCATCCAGGGACTTGAAAAAAAAGGATCGTATCTTTACCTGGACCTGGGGCCCTCCGGGACTCTGGCCAACTTTGTGAAAGCCAATCTGGCTTCGGACTCCGAATCTTCATGCATGGCCCTCTGCTCGCCCTTCGGCGGCGAGACAAAGCGCCTGGAAGAGGCGAGAAAGACGCTTTTGAAAAAAACCCGTCAACCCAAAAGGCCCAAAAGGAGAGACAGAAAAATGAAAACCTGCGTGTTCCCGGGACAGGGTTCCCAGAAAAAAGGAATGGGAAAGTCTTTGTTTGTGGATTTTAAGGATATGACCGAAAAAGCCGGCGGCATACTGGGATATGACATTCAGGAACTGTGCCTGGAAAACCCGGAAAAACGCCTCGGGCAGACCCAATACACCCAGCCGGCCCTGTACGTGGTCAACGCCCTGTCCTGGATGCGGAAAAAAGAAGACGGGGAGCCTCCCCCGGATTTCACGGCGGGGCACAGCCTGGGCGAGTACAACGCGCTTTTTGCCGCCGGGGTCTTTGATTTCGAGACCGGGATTTCACTTGTGAAAGAAAGGGGACGGCTTATGGCCGGGGCCAAAGACGGCGGCATGGCGGCGGTGGTGGGCCTGCCCGCTGAAAAGATTGAGGGAATTCTCAAAGACGGCGGCTTTTCAGACGTCCACCTGGCCAACGACAATTCCGACCGGCAGATCGTGGTGTCCGGGGACCGGGATGAGATCAAAAAGGCGGGGCCCGCTTTCAAAAAGGCCGGGGCAAGGTATCTGATCCTGCCGGTGAGCGGGGCCTTTCACACCCCTTTCATGCAAAAGGCCAAGGAGGCGTTCGCCCGTTTTTTGGAGTCATTCACATTCGCGGCGCCTCAAATACCTGTTATCTCAAATGTTTCGGCCGAACCCTATGGGGCGGATCAAATCGCCGGGCTTTTGACGGAGCAGATCGTGTCTCCGGTTCGCTGGAGGGAAAGCGTTCTGTATTTAAAGGGGCAAGGGGACATGGAATTTGAGGAGATCGGGCCGGGAAAGGTTTTGACGGGGCTCATCGCCAAAATCCAGGCCCCGGCGGCGCCCGCGACCGGGGACCGGCCGGGGGCCGAAAAGCCCGCGAAGAAAGCCCGGAAAAAATCCGCGGAATCCGACGCCGGAAAACCCGCTGGCCCAGACGGATGAATCACGGCCCTGTCCCTGGGAAGCAAGGCGTTTAAGGAGGAAATATCAAGGGGGAGCGCGTCCGTTTTAAGTCTTTTGACGGTTCACGGAATGGTCTCAAAGGCTACTCTGGGATGGGGAACATCTTCACAAAAAGAAAAATGACGATTCCCGCCATGGACGGAAGCGGAACAATTGATGCGAGGGTTCCCCGGGTTATGGCCGAACATCTCTCAATGACCGATCAGCAGGCTGTCAAGACAGCCGAACTCGCGTTGAAACTGGAAAAGGAAAGCGGTTTTGCCGTGGATATCGAATGTGGATGGAAAGGCGAAAAACTTTTCCTGTTTCAATGCAGACCTGTCGCCACATAACCCTTGTCTTTCGCGTTCAACTGAATTAAAATGTTCAAAAACAAAGAAATGCGCAAAAACGAACGAGGCAAAAAAATGAAAGAACTGCCTGTAGTGTCATGTCAAGCGTCAAAGGTCGGATAAAGCCGACGCAGTTTTATTCGTGCGTTTTCAGATGTGAATTGCCAATTTACTTTGGCGTTTTGTAACTATTCAGCAAAAAAAAGCGATTTCCTGAATTTTTTACTTGACAGGGTTTTTTGTGAAAAATTTGTTTTGGGCCTGAGTTTTCCGAGAGGGTTATAACTCTCATTGATCGGTCCTGACAGCCCATTGAGAGGTTTTTATCGCGTTTTAAAACGCCCGCGCGTGCGGGGAAAAAACAAATGCGGCACAGGGCATTGTGAAGCAAAAAAATCCGTTTTAAAAACCTGTGCTATAATGGCTTCATTCGTTATGAACCGTCACCGGGAAAAAGAATGAAGCTGAAAAAAACCAATATTGAACAAATCGTCGAAAAGACGAAAAAACAGCTGGACGAAGACCCGCAGGTGTCCGATGCTTTAAAAAGTTCCATCGAACTTTTGCTGGCCCTGGTCATTTTGCTGGTCAACCGTCTGGGTCTTAACAGCGGCAATAGCAGCAAACCGCCGTCTTCGGACCCCAACCGAAAGAAAAAGAAAAAAAAGCCGGGATCAAGGAAACCCGGCGGTCAGAAAGGCCGCAAGGGAACGACGCTTGAAAAGTTTTCGGACCCGGACAAGGTCGAAAAGATATATGTGGACCAGGCCGCGCTTCCCGAAGGGGATTACCGGGAGATCGGGTATGACTGCCGGCAGGTGATCGACATCGATATTTCGCGTGTTGTGACGGAGTATCGGGCTCAGATTATTGAAGATACGGATGGCAGGCGTCACACCGCGCCGTTTCCCGAAAGCGTGACCCGTCCCGTTCAGTATGGAGCCAGCGTCAAAGCTTTTTGCGTGTATCAGTCCCAATATCAGCTAATCCCATACGGCAGGGTTGAGGAAGAGCTTCGGGATCAGGCCGACATTCCCATAAGCCGGGGGTCGATTTACAATTTCAACAAAGAGGCGTATGACAGTCTTGAAGCCTTTGAGAGAATCGCTAAGACGAAGCTGATTGAGTCTTATCTTTGCCATGCGGATGAAACCGGCGTTAACATTGGCGGGAAAGGCCATTGGCTGCATTGTGTCTCCAAGGATCGCTGGACCTGTTTTCTGCCTCATAAAAAAAGAGGCTTGAAGGCCATGGAAGCGATGGGGGTTTTGCCCCGTTTTAAGGGAATTCTGTGCCACGATCACTGGAAACCGTATTTTAAAATCGACTGCCGGCACGCATTGTGCAACGCCCACCATTTAAGAGAGCTTGAAAGGGCCTGGGAGCAGGACAATCAGACATGGGCGAGGGATGTCCGAGACCTGCTTTTTGAAATCAATATGGCGGTGGATGACGCCGGGGGCTGTCTGAAAGCGGCGGATTCCATGAAATACCGAAAAAAGTATCGGAATCTGCTGCAAAAAGCCGAAAAAGAATGCCCCGCCCCGGACGAAAGTCAACGAAAAGGAAAACGGGGGCCGCTGAAGAGATCCAAGGCAAGAAATTTGCTTGAGCGGCTGACGGATTTTGAGAATGAGACCCTGCTTTTCATGGACGATCCGAAAGTTCCGTTCACGAACAATCAGGGCGAGCGGGATATCCGGATGACGAAAGTTCAGCAGAAGATATCTGGATGCTTTCGTTCCATGAAAGGGGCCGAGATTTTTTGCCGTGTTCGTGGTTATCTTTCAACGTGCAAAAAAAACGGTGTGATGCCAAGCAATGCGCTTCGCCTGTTATTTGAAGGAAAACTGCCGGACTTTCTCAATGAGTAATAACTGGAACAGGCAAAGCCTGTTTTAAAAAACAAGTAAAACCCTGATGGTTTTGCTGAATAGTTACGGCGTTTTTATTGTTTCTGGCTTTTTGCCATGCGCACACTTCCTTTTTCACGGTTCCAATATCGTCAATTCTTCTGTTTAAACACTGCCCAATGAGAACATTTAATTCTATTTCAGCCATGTTTAGCCAACTTCCGTGCTTTGGAGTATACACAAAATCAAATCTGTCCCATATTTTTTTTGCCGTATGCGGTCGAAAAGTTTCATATAGAGCGCCAGGAGTATGTGTGTTCAGATTATCCATAACCAGCGTTATCTTTTGGGCTTTTTCATAAGCCAGGGCAATTTCTTTTATAAAAAATGCCCAGTCTTTTTTTGTCTTTCTCTCAGTAATTTTTACCATTCGGTTTCCCGCCAGAGGCTCACATGCCATGAAAATATTACACACCCCGCAACGCTTGTATTCATAATCATGCCTCGCCGGTTTGCCGGGTGACGCTGAAATAGGAATTTTTGTTTCTCCAATCAATTGTTTTGGCGATTCATCCATGCATATCACTGGAAACTTTGTATCAAATGGACGTTTGTAAACATCCAAAACTTTTTCCATATGAGCGACAAAGTGGCAATTTTGTTCCGGCGGTATTACCCATCCTTTACGCAACCATGGTTTGATTTCGTTTTTTTTAAAATGCCACGAATAGTTTCATGGGATATACTTTCAATATAATCAAGCTTGACAACCTTTTCTGCCAACAAACGCAAAGTCCATCTGGAAAAACCCTCTGGAGCCTTGCTGCAGCTCAGCGCAACCAAGCGTGCCTCAAAATCTCCGTCAGTTTTCTTTTTGTATATACGACTTCCTTTTTTTCCGTTCAGTGTAATATCGATACCATCTTCGACAAAACGTTTTTTCACGCGATCAATTTTCTTCATGCTGACATTCAGAATTTTTGAAAGCTCTTTGTTTTTAGAGCGATTTTTCTGAAATTCACCATCATCACATCCAAGCAAAATTAATGCGTTAAGAATCTTTTGAGTAACTTCTCAAAAAGTCCGGGCAAATGAAAAAACATAGACTTTTTATGATTCATTGTGACAGCTTATGTTTTAATGGTGACTACTCAGCCCATCCAAAAAAAATGTAAAAAACTAAAAAAAAGCTTGACAAGTTTTTAAGGGCCGTATTTTTGATATCTCGGAGCGCCTAAAAAAGCGGCGAATAAAGATTGCTAAGCCGCCGCTGTCTTTATCAAAGCCGATGGTCAATCAAAATTGATGGCAACAGTCTTAAAATCGGCTTGAGCGCCCGCTATGGAGGTCGAAAAAAGCCGTGTTATAATGCAGGCATGAACATAAAACGCATCCCCAAAATACCTGAAGATCAAATCACTCCTCTGGCAGCTGAGCTGCTTGAACTCATTCAACTCCAGATGGAGGAAATTCGGCTTTTAAGAGATGAAATCGCAAGGTTGAAAAATCAAAAACCCAGGCCCAAAATCAAACCGTCATCTCTGGAAAAGCCATCAAATAAAGGCGTGACAAGAAAGAAAAAAAAGCGTCGACAGAAATCCAAAACCAAAAAGATGGAAATCCATGAGACAGTCTGCCTGAAACCCGACAATCTTCCTGGCGGCAGCAAGTTAAAGGACTGTCAGGAATACATTGTCCAGGACCTGATTATCGGCAGCTGGAATACATGCTACCGGCGTCAGCGATGGCAAACCCCTTCGGGTAAGTATGTGGTCGGCCAATTGCCTGAGCATGTCGCCGGAAGCCATTTTGGGTCGACACTGATGGCTTTTATTCTCCATCAGTATTATGGCTGCCATGTCACTCAGCCGCTTATCAAAGAACAATTAAATGAACTGGGTGTGGATATATCAACCGGTCAAATTAACAACATCATTATTGGCGGAAAGAGCCGTTTCCATGATGAAAAGGATCAGGTTCTTTCCACAGGTTTAAAAATATCGGGCCACATTAATGTGGACGATACCGGCGCCCGTCATAACGGCAGAAACGGATACTGCACCCATATCGGCAATGAATATTTTGCATGGTTTAAGAGTACTGACAGCAAAAGCCGGATCAACTTTTTGTCCCTGCTGCGCCACCGGCACAAGGACTTTGTTTTAAACGAGCAGGCCCTCGTGTATATGAAAAAGCAAAAACTTCCCGGGTATCAACTTTCTAAGCTGACCCGCCATGCGGACAAAATTTTTAAAGATGAAAAGCAATGGCTTGATTTTTTAAAGCGCATGAAAATCACCAGTGACCGGCATCAGCGAATCGCCTCGGAGGGCGCATTGATCGGCAGCGTCACTTATCATGGGCTTAACCCCGGATTGGCCATTATCAGTGATGACGCCGGCCAGTTTAAAGTGTTTCTCCACGGGCTGTGCTGGGTTCATGCCGAACGTTCCATCACAAAACTCATCGGTTTTAACGAGCCCCAAAAAAACCTGCTTAAAAAAACCAAATCGGACATTTGGAATTATTACAACGACCTTAAAAAATATCGCTTAAATCCGGAGAAATCGCAAAAGCGGTCTTTAGAAAAACGATTTGACGAGATTTTCACCCGTAAAACCGGATTTGCTTCATTGGACCTGGCATTAAAACGCCTGTGGCGGAATAAATCCGAACTGCTGCTGGTTTTAAAACGGCCTGATATCCCCCTGCACAACAATTTGAGCGAACGAGACATCAGGGAATATGTCAAAAAACGAAAAATAAGCGGATCCACCCGGAGCGCATCCGGACGGCGATGCCGAGACACTTTTACCAGTCTTAAAAAAACTTGCCGCAAATTGGACATTTCATTTTGGGACTTTCTAAAAGATCGACTTGAGTCTCGGAATAAATATCCGCCCCTGGCTGAAATTGTAAAATTCAGAATGACTTGTTCCAGCGCATAATTGCGCCTTTACCCCTGACTTTTTGAGAAGTTACTCTTTTGAGACTTATGCTTTCCCTTTGATGTGAGCGCCATAAGATTTTTTCGTTCAGCTTGTGTCAAAGTTACGATATATTTTTTCATAATACGCCCTCCTTTGGCAATTATGAAAACCATAGCATATTTTATACGACTTTACAAGCTTGACATGACAGTAGGCATAAGCGATTTTAAAAAAATAATGGAAGAGGGTTTATATTTTGTGGATAAATCGCTGTTTATCAAAGAAATATTGGATAAAAAAATAGACGCGTTTTTATTGCCTCGTCCCAGAAGATTCGGAAAAACGATCAATCTTACAATGCTGCGCTGGTTTTTTGAAATAGCTGAAAACAGACAGGAGCAAAACGCCAGAAGAAAGTTGTTTTCAGGACTTGCAATAGAACAGGAATCCGCATTCGAAGAACATTTTGCAAAATACCCGGTTATCTATCTGACTTTTAAAAATATAAGCAACAAAAGTTTTGAAGCGGCTTCCATAAAAATAAAAAGTTTGATAGCCGAGGAGTTCGCAAGACATGATTATCTGCTTGAATCGGACGCTTTAAGTGAATCTGAAAAGAAAAAGTTTGCAAATATAATATCCGAAGAAGCGGAACTGGCGATTTACGAAGACTCGTTGAAAAAATTAACAAAGCGCCTCCATGAATATCACGGACAAAAACCTCTTGTTTTGATAGATGAATATGACACGCCGATACATTCGGCTTTCCATTATGGATATTATGACGACTGTGTAAACTTTTTCAAAGGGTTTTTGGGAGCGGGGCTGAAAGACAACACCGACATATTCAAGAGCGTGATAACAGGAATACTGAGGATTGCCAGAGAATCTATTTTCAGCGAGTTGAACAACCTTTCCGTTTTTTCAATTGTGTCGCAGCGATTTTCCGGACAATTCGGTTTGACACAAAAAGAGGTGGAAAAGATATTAGATGGCTATGATTTAAAAAACAGAATCAAAGATGTGGAAAAATGGTATGACGGCTATATTTTCGGAGAGACTAAAATTTACAATCCATGGTCCATAGTCAATTTTGTTTCAAGAGTCGAAGAGGGATTCAAGCCATATTGGATAAACACGTCATCAAACGAGCTTATAAAAGATTTGATAAAAAATTCATCCCAAAGCGTTAAAAGCCAATTAAACGATTTATTGAAAGACAATCCGGTTATAATGGAAATCAATGAAAACATATCCTTTGAGAGTATAGAATATGACGAAATCAGCGTTTATTCGTTTTTACTTTTTTGCGGATATTTAAAAGCTTTTGATAAAGAGCGAAAAAATCATAAGGATTATTTCAAACTTTTGATTCCGAATTTTGAAGTCAAACAGAATTTCGAAACCATAATTTTAAAATGGATAAAACAATCCAGCTTTGAAAACGATAAATTGCAAATGATGCTTCACGCTCTTGTCACAGGGGATGTGGAAACTTTCGAATATATTTTGAGCATGTTTGTTCTTGAAACACTCTCATATTTCGACACTGCCGGCAGGAATGTGGAAAAAGTATATCAGGCGTTTATTCTCGGAATGCTTGTGAATTTATCGAACGAATATGATGTGACCACTTGAACGCTAAAAAAAATGGACCCACGAGCGCTCAAAATAACTGACCCGGGAGATGCGCGGGTGTTTGCGGGATTAAGCGGATGGAAACAGACAAATCAGGAAAAGGGTGAGCGAGTGAGTGTTTGGATGTGAAGCCGGGGACGATTTCCGGAAGTCGATTAAAGGTCAGGCCGGATTTTGGGGGTTGTTTTTTTTCGGCGGCGTTCTTAATGACGGGCCGTCAATGCGAATGGTTGTGCAGTGATGCCGCATACGGTCCAGAAGGGCTTTGACCAAAGGCTTTCTTTGAAACAATCCATACCACTGTTCATATTCAAGGTTCGTCGTAATGATGGTTGAGCGTTTGCCGTAGCGTTCCGACATCAATTTAAAAAAAGCGTTGACCTGTTCCGGTTTAAGCGTGAGATATCCCAATTCGTCAATGACCAGAAGCGGGTAATTGGAAAGCCGTTTAATCAGCCTGGAGGTGGTTCTGTCGGCCAGGGAGGCGTAGAGTTCATCCAGAAGGTTTTGAGCGTTGTAAAAGCGGCCCCGATATCCATCAATCAGGGCGTGGTATAAAAGGCCGATGGCAAGGCCTGTTTTTCCAACGCCGGGCTCTCCTATAAAAACTATATTTTCCGCCCGTTCGATGAACGAAAGACCGGCAATGGACATGATTTGAGATTTATTGACGCTGGGCTGTTTTTCAAAAGGGAAGGTTTTCAGGGTCCAGTCCCAGGGCATTTTCGCATGTTTCAAGCGATACTGCATGCTTCGCTGCTGACGATATGCGAATTCTTCCGCAAGGAGTCGATAAAGGGTTTCAAGAACCGGGGCGCCGGTTTTTTCCGCCAGCGCAAGTTCCTCGTCCAGTTTTTCGGCCATTCCAAAAAATCTTAAATCAGTCAGAAGCTGGTCTGTTTTTTTTCGCATCAGTCCTCCATGTCCATATTGAAGAAATCGCCGGCGACATACGAAAGAATCATATTTTCAAGGCGGGAAAGATCGAACATTCCATAATGCAGGGCTTCTTCCACGGCCTTTTTATATGCGGATTCAGGATAGGTTCGCTTAAGATTCAACAGTCTTTGCAATTTCATTTTGCCCGATCCATGACAGCGTTTTTTCAGCGCCGCCACATATTGATCCAGCGCCTCAAAGGAGCCTGCGAGTTTTTTTTCTTCTTTGAGCGTCGCGCTTTTTTTTCCGCGAATGATCAGATGATGACCGGCGTGAACCACCTTTGCGTCTCTTTTGCCTATCACCCGCTGATGATCGGCCACCTTGCGGTTTTTGTGAAAAACCGATATGCGCTCTCCGGTTTTGTGGACTTCCACCCGTTTTCCGCAAAGGCGTTCCGGAACCGAGTAGCGATTGACATCCACTGAGACAAAACCGGACATATCCACAATGCGCTGAAAGATTTTACAGGCCGGCGGCACATGCCGGGGAAGCGGCTGAAGATGGGGGCGCTCCATCACAGAGGCTTCATCCGGGCTCATGCCCAGGGATCGTTTGTATTTTTTATTCGCCACCGTATCACACCATTTTTGGGCCCGCTGATTCAGATCACGCCAATTTCCAAATGTCCGTCCAGCCAGAAAATTATTTTCCACATAGGAGAAATTTCGTTCAATAATGGCTTTTCGGTTGGGGTCTAAAATGCGATGGGGAACAAACGCCATGTTGAACATTTTCCCAAACGCTTCCATCTCGGGGGCGATTTCAGCGTCCGGTCCGGAGCCCCGGGCCACGATAACGCTGGTATTGTCGATGACGCAGACCCCGCAGCCGCCGCCCATGTATTCAATGGCGCGGGTTAGAAAGTCTTTGGCCTCAAACCGGGTGAAGGCGGGATAATACTGAATATACAAACGCCTGCTGTACGCCGCGGCCAGGCCGGCGCATTGGGCTTTGATTCTTTTTCCCCCGATCGTCACATGATGCGGCGAGGTGTCATGCTGAAATTCCTGGCCCGGCTCAAACACATACGCCCCGGCTCTTTTCTTTTTCGACTCTTCCCGAAGGCCCATCTTACGGGTGATTCGGGTCAGTGTGCTGTATGGGATGTCGTGCCCGCGAGTCTTTAAAACTTCCCGTATGCGAACCATATTCCCTTTGCAGGGTTTAAAAAGATTGCGAATCTCTTGTTCAGGAAACGACCTGTCCGGCTTTTGCGCGGCGGGCCTCTTTTTTTGGATCACCCGGCGAACCGTATTCCTGGATATCTTCAATATCCGCGCGATTTCCCGTATGCCGCAGCCTTTTTCCCGCATGGCCAGAGCTGTTTGTCTTAATTCGTTGGATATCATCTGTGAGCCTCATGATGGTTTCGTTGAGCTTTGACATGGATTGCCGGGCCTGCTCAAAAGGTGTCAGAAGGGTCCGCCTGTCCAGATTGCTTTGCCTGCGGCAGATCACATTCGGCGCCTGGCGGATGGCCCTTTCCAATATATGACAAGTGGCGTTCATGTCGGATCTCCATCGGCCTTCCGGCCCCGCGCTCAATTCTTTGGCGGCCCCGTCCTCTCTCTTCGCATGGAGCGCTTTTAAAAACAAACCTGGATTCTCAATCATATCCTGGCGTTTTTTTCTGACGGATTTTTTGTAATGCTCGAAAAATTGAGCCAGGTCCCGTGTGCCGATCTTCTCTTTGGCCAAATGATCCGCCAATATGTCCGCATGGGCGGAATTGGCGCGCGCCATAGGCGCCAGAACACGCTGAGCCGCCCAGCTTGAGATGCCCCCGGCTTGAACCCGGCGTATGATCGTGTCCGGAAGGGCATTTAAAAACAGAAGACGGCGCGACACCCAGCTTTGATCCCGGCCCAGAAGTTTAGAAATCCTGACCTGTGACAATTTATGGGCCACGATCAGTTCCCGAATCAGACAAGCCTCTTCAAGGATGTCCCGGCGCCGCTGGTTTCCCCTTGCCAAAATATAGATCAGGGCCTCTTTTGGGCCGCCTTTAAAAAATTTCGCCCATACCCTGTCCCTGCCGCATCGCTTCAATGCCGCGATCCGCAAATATCCGTCAATCAATATGTATGTGGACTGAGCCGAAGAAACGACCAAAACCGGCAGTATCTGTCCATGCCGATCCAAAGATTCGCACATTTTCAATTCTGCCCGGGCATCGCGTATACGGGTGTGAATGTATCGAAGCTCAAGTCGGGATATCTCAATTTTTTGATGATTTGTTTTCATGCCCCATCTGTATCAGTTCCTGACATGAATAGCCATTGAGTGGTATCTTTACAATCATCAAAATTTAAAAGCCGTGGCCTATAATCGCCTGAAATATAATCAATTCTGACGGTCAGCGCGTCTCTCTTTACAAGCCCCCCGACGCTTTCCGGGATCAGCCTGTAAACGCCGCTTATGCGCCTGCCGGGAGATTTTAACGCGTCTCTCTTTACAAGCTTGCCGGATGCGCGTCTTTTTAAGTCGCGCTGTTTCTGCTTCAGACGATTCTCCATGACATATTCAGGATGCCCGGCGCGGTATTGGCTTTGATAATCAGGGTTTTTAAGCCGCCATCGACGCTGAGCCGCCGCTTTATTTTCCCGATAATCCGCATCGACTTTTAATTTGGACCGCCGCCATTGGTTTCGACGTTTGCGCTGACATTTTGGCCGATTTCAAAATTGCTGATTGGAAATCCGGGGATTAACAGGCCGCGCGCGATGGCAGCATTGGCATTTAAACAACTTTTCCATAACCTCACCTCCGAGTTATGGAAAGATTTTATGGGTGTCTGTTTTTAATGAAAAGAAAATGATGCGAAATGAGTCAGGCAGGAAAAAATAATATCTTCTCAGGATAAAACGGGGTCTGACGGGACAATGGAAAATACGGATGCCCTCTCCATAAATTCTAAAACGGGTCCGTTTCTATGAGTATGGGCGGGTCAATTTTCGTGAGCGTCAAAGCTCCTGAAAGATATGGCACAATATAATGGCATATTTGTGGAATAATGTGGAAAGAAGAAAGGAAGAAAACACAGAAGAAAAGGGAAGAAGATTTTTTAAAATAATTGGGTTGAAGAAAATAAAAAAACGGTCTAAGCTGACATTTTCAAACCGCTATTTTTCAGACATTTTCAGGCCGCCGCTGACAGATATCAACTTTTTATATATGAACGGCATTATATCCGGAGAACATGAGAGTGAAACGGAAAGTTATGTGAAGTTTTCGTCTCCATTTGTCCAAAAAAGACTTTTTAATTATTTTGCCGATGAGATATTCGAATATACGGATGAATTTCATGACCCCTTCGAGCCCCTTGACGACGCCATAACCGAAGACAGCCTCAACATAAGGAATATAATAAAACTTTATAGGAAATACCAGTAGTGTCCGGTTTAAATCGACCTCAATTCTATTATTTTCAACAATAACAAATATTTAAAATTTATTTTGTGTGATAACGACTTGAAATCGGATTAAAATTCGTCTCTAATAAAATCAGCCGGTTAGAGGCACGAAATTCTTTTTTTCAAGCTTAACCGGACACTAATGAGGAAATACCTGGTCAAAAACAGGGACTGGATATTTTCAGACGCCCCGAGGCGTTCGGATTTAAGGGTGTATGAAGCCGTGTTTCATTTTAACCTGTATATGTATCTGTCCGGCTTTATCAGAAGATTCGGCGGAGAAGTATATCCCGAATTCCCAACGGGAAACGGAAAGATAGACCTGATTGTAAAATACGCGGGCAAAACATATGGAATAGAGGTGAAATCCTACACCGACAGGCGGGGGTACTCCGAGGCGCTGACTCAGGCGGCCCGATACGGAGATCAGCTAAAATTAAAGGAAATAACCCTGGTCTTTTTTGTGGAATCGATAAACGACGAAAACAGGGCAAAATACGAGGCCGATTTTTTTGATGACGAGACGGGAGTGAATGTCACGCCGGTTTTTGTTGAAACTGGATGACGGATTTTTTATAATCCCATGCATATTTAAAACAGGGTCACCCCCGACACATATATCATCAGCAAACCGGATCTTGGAATAAAAGAAAGACGCCCGGGGCCCAAAACCCAAATGACCCTTCCCGATCCGGATTTTTACTCCAGGAACCGTTTGTCCGCGCTCCAGGCCATCCCGTTTGCGACAAAAAAATCAATGGCGGTTTTGTAAAAACCTGAGGCGGAAAAGACAAAAACAAGGGTTTTGTCAAGATTCTCCAGTTTTTGGACCTCCGAGGCTTTTGCGAAAAAAGCTCTGGCCTCTGTGAGGGAGAATTTTTTCTTCCTGTTTTTCACTTCCCCGATAAGAGAATACGCATCGCCGCCCGCTTTGGCGAACACATCCACCTGGATGTCTTTTTTATGAGCCGGGGACGCGGTGTAGGACCACAGGGTCGAATATTCGACAAACCTGAAATCATCAGGCAGATTTTTCATCATGGATATATACAGATCGTTTTGTTTGTAAGCGCGGTGTTTCAGATGATTCATGATGACATATTCGGAAAATTCGCCCTTGTATTTGTTGTATTCGCCCCGGAGTTTTTTATACAGGGTTCGGTATTCGTTTTTAATTTTATCCGGAGTAAAGCCGTCGATCTCCTCCTGGTAAACCCCTCGAAACACTTTGTCGAATATGTGGTCCTGGACTGCGTGATAACTGAAATAGCTGGTTCCCTGTTCGATGATATCGGCTTTCACAAAGGCTTTTAAACGTTTTTCCAGCTCCCGGTCCGTCATGGAAAGCTCAAGCGCGTTTCGTATTTCATCCCGGGTGACTTTTCTTTCTTTGTGTTTGCAGATGTACAATATAATTCTTTTTCCGTTTGCGTCGTTGATTCGGTCCGTGGCGGAATGAATATATTCCATCCATGTGCCACGGACCCCGCCTCTTTTATCCATTGTCTCAAAGTCAAGAACTTCAAGCAGACCCTTTTCCGTGGAAAAATCTTTTTCGGCATAGTCGGACTGAAAAAGGGAAGAGATATAAAAAGGGTTTCCTTCCGTCAGGTCGGCCATAATGCAGGCGGTTTCATAATTTATGGGGATTTGCATGATTTCGGAATAATTCAGCGCCATCTCAATGGCTTCATTTCGGGGCATATTCCCAAAATCGTTAATGATGAATCTGCCGGGGAGCATTTTTTGCAGATCATCCATCAGCCACCCCACCCAGCTTCCGGACACCAGCAGGGGCGCGTTTTTGTATTCCGCTGTGTGAAGATAGCTTCCGGCAAGTTCCGATAAACGATCCTTGCAGGATTTATCCCTGAAAATATACTTGTTGATGAACTGGAATTCATCAATAATCTGGAGGACGCGCTCGTCTTTGTATTCGGCGACGGTTCGGGGGGCGTCTCTCGCTATATCCCACAATATATCGATATCTCCGTTTTTTTCGCATTGCTTGAAATCTTTAATATGTGGAATGAGAAAATGAAGCCCCTCTTGTTCGGCCGCGTCAATCAGATGGGTATAACTATGCATATATTTTAAATATCGAGGCCTTCTCGATTGGAATGCAAGATATTGGCTCATAAAGTGTATAAAAAATTTTTTACTTAAATCGCCTATCCATTGAGGGCTTTCCGCTATTTCAAAATAAAAAGGAACCACCTGGTCGTTCTGGTGAAACACAATATTGAAAAGCCGCTGCATCAAAGCCGATTTTCCGGTTTTCCTTCGGGAAATAATGGCCTTGCTTTTGGATGTTTTCAGTTTGATTTTATCCGTCCATGTAAGCAAAGAATCCAGCTCTCTTTTTCTTCCCGTGAAAAGAGCGGGATTGCCTATTTTTTCTTCCAGATAAATTTGCATGGTATTTTCCTTTGGGACATTTATTCCAAAAATCTTTTGTCCGCGCTCCAGGCAATTCCGTTATCCTTGAAAAAATCAATGGCGATTTTATAAAAACCGCCGGCTGAAAAAACAAAAAAAAGAACTTTGTCAAGATTCTCCAGTTCTTTGACTTCCAACGCTTTTGTCCAAAAAGCTTTCGCCTCTGTAAGAGAAAACTTTTTTTTCCTGTTTTTTACTTCTCCAATCAGAGAATATTCGTCATTTTCCGCCTTGGCAAACACATCCACCTGGATGTCTTTTTTATGGACCGGAGAAGCGCTGTAAGACCATAGGGTCGAATATTCAACAAATGCGAAATCATCGGGCAGGTTTTTCATCATGGACAGATAAAAATCGTTTTGTTTGTATGCCCGGTGTTTCAAATGATTTATGATGACATATTCGGAGAACTCGCCTTTGTATTTGTTGAATCTCCCCAATACTTCTTTATACAAGGCTTTGTATTCGTCTTTTATTTTTTCCGGATTAAAATTGTCTATCTCTTCCTGATAAAAACCCCTGAATACTTTGTCGAATATATTATCCCCGACAGCATGATACTTGATACTGCTGCTCTGGCTGATTATATCGGCTTTGACAAAAGCTTTGAGTCGTTTTTCCAATTCTCCGATTTTCATATCGAGCTTGAGCGCTTCCGCTATTTCATCCCGGGTGACTTCTTTCTTTTGGCAAATATATAAAATCATTTTCTTTCCGTTTATATCGTTTATCCTGTCAGTAACGGAAAGTATATATTCCATCCATGTCCCGCGTATGGCGCCGCTTTTGTGGCGGGTTTCGAAATCGAGAACATCGATTATTCCCTGCTCGGTGGTAAAATCTTTATCTCTGTGAACAGACTGAAAAAGGGAACTGATATAAAAAGGGTTTCCCTCTGTCAGTTCCGCGATGACGCATGCATTGTCATAATTTGTGGGAACCTGCATAATTTCGGAATAATTGAGCGCCATCTCAATGGCTTCATTTTTAGGCATATTGCCGAAATCGTCAATAATGAATCTTCCGGGCAGCATTTTTTGCAGATCCTCCATCAGCCATCCCACCCAGCTCCCGGATACGAGCATGGGAGCATTTTTGTATTCGCAAGTATGCAGGTAGCTTCCGGCAAGCTCCGATAAGCGATCCTTGCATGATTTGTCCCTGAAAATATACCTGTTGATGAACTGGAATTCGTCAATCATCTGAAGAACGCGCTCATCCTTGTATTGGGCTATTGTTCTCGGGGCTTCTCGCGCTATATGCCATAGTTTGTCAAAATATCCCCTGTTTTCGGAATATTCAAAATTTTCGATATGTTCAATTAAAAAATCAAGCTTCTCTTTTTTTGCCGCTTTGATTAACGCGGCATAATTGTCTGTGCTTTTCAAATAGTTGGCGTTCCTTGATTGAAATGCGAGATATTGCCTCACAAATGTAAAAAAAAACTCCCTGGCAAAATCGCCTATCCATTGAGGAGTTTCCGGGATTTCAAAATAAAAGGGAACCACTTGATCGTTTTGGTGAAACACGATATTGAAAAGCCTCTGCATCAAAGCCGATTTCCCGGTTTTTCTCCTGGAAATAATGGCTTTGCTTTTGGACAGTTTCGCTTTGATTTCTTTTACCCATTTAAGCAGGGAATCCAATTCTCTTTTTCTTCCCGTAAACAAAGCCGGATTGCCTATTTTTTCTTCCAGATAAATTCGCATGGTGTTTTTTTACTCCAAAAACCTTTTGTCATTGCTGAACGCTATCCCATTTTTTTTAAAAAAATCAATGGCGGTTTTGTAAAAGCCGGCGGCGGAAAAGACAAAAAGAAGGGTTTTGGAAATATCTTCCAGCTTTTGGACCTCCGAGGCTTTTGCGAAAAAAGCTCTGGCCTCTGTGAGGGAGAATTTTTTCTTCCTGTTTTTCACTTCCCCGATAAGAGAATACGCATCGCCGCCCGCTTTGGCGAACACATCCACCCGGAGTTTTTTATACAGGATTCTGTATTCGTCTTTTATTTTATCCGGAGTAAAGCCGTCGATCTCCTCCTGGTAAACCCCTCGAAACACTTTGTCGAATATGTGGTCCTGGACTGCGTGATAACTGAAATAGCTGGTTCCCTGTTCGATGATATCGGCTTTCACAAAGGCTTTTAAACGTTTTTCCAGCTCCCGGTCCGTCATGGAAAGATCAAGCGCGTTTCGTATTTCATCCCGGGTCACTTTTCTTTCTTTATTTTGGCAGATGTACAATATAATTCTTTTTCCATTGGCGTCGTTGATTCGGTCCGTGGCGGAGTGAATATATTCCATCCATGTTCCCCGTATGGATCCGCGTTTGTCCAGGGTCTCAAAGTCCAGGACATCAAGCATCCCTTTTTCAGTGGAAAATTTTTTTCCCTGTAAACAGACTGAAAAAGAGAAGAAATATAAAAAGGTTTCCTTCGGTCATATCCGCCATAATAAAGGAACCACCTGGCCGTTCTGGTGAAACATGATATTGAAAAGCCGCTGCATCAAGGCTGATTTTCCGGTTTTCCTCCGCGAAATAATGGCTTTGCTTTTGGATATTTCCGTTTTAATCCCCTCCACCCATTTCAGCAAAGAGTCCAGCTCTCTTTTTCTTCCCGTGAAAAGGGCCGGGCTGCCTATTTTTTCTTTTAAATAAATTCGCATCGCACTTTCCCTGATGGATTTTGGAATTATGAAAACAGCGGAATTATAAAATATGGATTCAATATTTGCAATAGCCCATTTTTCATAACCCGGCTCTGGGTTATAGAGACAATTTTCCGTAATCCAGATGGATGACCCGGTCGGCCGCGTGGAAGTAATGGTCGTCGTGGGTCACGGCGACGACGGTTTTCCCCTGTTTTTTAAACCCCGGCAACAGGCCCATATAAAAACGTTTCCTGAACTCCGGGTCCTGGTCCGCCGCCCACTCGTCGAAAATATAGACAGGCCTGTCCGCCACGATGGCCGTGAGAAGGGCCGGCCTTTTTTTTCTGGCCGGTGGAAAACTCCAAGGTGGAAAATTTCCCGCCGTTTGGTAGGAGTAGGCCATATCCTGATTCCGGAGGGTTTTATTTTTCCATGCGCCAGGTTTAAAACCTTCACCTTTAGGCGAAAAGCTTTAGCATTATTTTTTTAGCAGGAATTTTCACATATACACAAAAGATATTGGGGTCAGCATTTTTGGGCACGCGGGTATTTTTGCGCATGGATTGGTAAAATGACTGAGAAAATGATATCTGCATATATCGAAAGTCAGGAACAAAAACCTCCTATGAAGAATTTTAAGGTTGCTGAGGATTAACCACCCGGCTTCAGTCGTAACACAATCCACCTTCTTTAGCAGGTGATTGTTAAATCCCTGCCGTCCGAACTTTTGGAGGCGATCACGTCCGCGAAAACCCTGAGGCTGGTAAAGGATTCGGGATTCAGCTCATCCTCCGAGAGCAAAAAACCGAAGCGCTCCTCGGCCAGGGCGATCAGCTCCACGATGACAATGGAGTCCAGCCCCAGTCCGTCCTCGAACAGGGAGGCGTTTTCATCTATCTCATCCGCCGTAAGATTTACATCCAACTCTTCCGCTATTATTTTTTTCAGTTTTTTAATGACAGCCTCGCTCATATTTTGAACCCCTCCAATCAATTGTATCTATTTTGTCGCCATACGATTTAACTTCTGCCTGTCCACTTTGCCGTTTGGCAGAAAAGGCAGGTCATCCAAAAATATTATCTTATCGGGAACCGCGTTTTTGGGAAGCAGGTCAAAACAGACGTTTCGGACACTTTTTTCAGTGATTCCGGAATCCGGGACCGCGACGCAATAGAGAATGAGTTCCCTGCCCCGCGCGCTCTCTTTCCCCGGAACCGCGACGGCGGCGCTGAGTCCTTGGATCAATTCAGACTTTTTTTCAACGTCCGCCAGGAATACGAGAAGACCGTGTCTGTTGACGCTTTGATCCGCTCTCCCGAGAACTTCCAGGCGTCCGTCCCTGCGGATTCTCCCGAGGTCTTTTGCCGGAAACCAGCCGTTTGGTGGAGGCAAACTTGCCACATTTCCGCGCTCGTCGGCATAACCATCGAAACCGTATTCATGAAAACAGAAGATATCTCCCTCTTTTTTTGTTCGGTCAGACGAGTTTGCCGGGGAATTCTCAATGCGTATTCGCGCGCCCGGCATGGGTTTTCCCACACTCGCTCTCCGAACGACAAAGGGATCGTCGGGTTTTGTCGAAGATATGGCCCCCATTTCCGTGCTGCCGTAGAGCTGGACCAGTGGGCCGAACATGGCTTGGTATCCTTCAAATGTTTTTTCCCTTAACCGGTCTCCGGCCGACACGGTCAGCCTGTAGGGCCTCTTTTCTCTTCTGCCTTTCAGCAGGGATTCGCAGAAAACCGGGGTCATAAACGCCATATTCGGGTTGAATTTTTTTTCTCTGTCCAGGTACCTGATCAGATTCGCCCTTTTTTGCAAATCAATGGAGGCGCCCGCGGCTATCGCCGGGAGAAAGGCGGCTCCCAGCCCGAACATATGATTAATCGGAACCGGGATCGCCACTCTGTCATCGCTTTTGATATTCAAACGATTCAAACAGTTTAAAGCGTTTTTGATTAGTTTTTCGTGGGAGTGGATCGCCATTTTAGGCTTTCCCGTGCTGCCTGAAGTTCGCAGGTAGAGTTTTGCTGAATCATTCAGGGTTGCGCCGGCATATTTTTTATTTTCCAATATACGCAGGAATTGTTCGGGATTTAAGTTATTATCCAAACTTTTCTCATTAACAGAAAAAATATATTTGCAAAAAGCGGGGGCGGACGGTTTTTCCCGGCTTTCGGGAACCAGCAAAAAAGAATGCCCGAGTTCCAGAAAATACAGGATGAGAAGCGCGCAAGACGCGGAGTTTCGAGATTCCAACATCACTGGACATTTAAAATCAATATTTTTATTTTCTAAAAAAGTTTGGATTTTGGCGAAGATTCTGGGGATATCCTGGTAAGGGCATGTGATATTGCCATCGGTGATTATATTAGACGCGATAGTCGCGATTTTTGTTTTTTGCCAAATACTGTCCATAAAGTTTCACCAAATTTTATTGTTCAGGCGGTTTTAGAGGCAACTCTGTTCTTTTTTGTCCATCAAATGCCCTATATGCCGAAGCGACAGCGGGCGCGACCGGAATCGCCGTTATCTCACCGACTCCTTTGGCCCCGAAAGGACCGTCGATGTCATCAATTTCTATGGGAATAACTTCAATTTCAGGCACATCAACAGAACGAAGCAAACCCAGTTTGCCGAGTTTGGCATTGACTATTTGTCCTTTGTCAAGGAGAAGGTTTTCACTCATCGCATAACCCAGCCCCATGATTACCCCTCCCTGAACTTGTCCTTCGAAAAGATTTTTATTAATTACTCTGCCGCTGTCATGGATCGCGACAATTTTTTGAATTTTCCCCTTATCGGATAATATGACGAGCTGCGCCGCAAAACTATAGGCAAAATGTTGAATTCCCGCTTTTTTTGAATTAATGGGAATTGTTTTAGCGCAAATATATTCCCCATCGTATGTCTTTCCGACAAGCTTTTTTAATCCGCCATGTTTCTTCATATCTTTTTTTAGATATTTTGCGGCGTCCAGAAGTGAATTGCCTGCCAAAAAAGTTCCACGGTTCGCCACTGTGCCCCCGCCTAATGTTTCATGTTCAGTGGCTACGACCACTTCTATTTCGGATATTTCGTCGGATTTGATCTGTTCGCGCAGTAGCTGTCGCAAAATGGTGTCAATGCCCTGTCCCATTTCATTCCAGCCATGATATAGTTTTAATTTGCCGTTTTCTAAAACTTCAAGCTTTACCCTGCTTATTTCAGGATGGCCGCTGCCTATTCCACAGTTTTTAATGGCGCATGCGATACCGGAGAATTTTGAATTTTTGTATTGTTTTTTAAGTATGTCAAGAGCTTTTTTTAATCCTGTTTTTTTCCTTAACCTGTCTCCGCCTGCGGTTGTCAGGTTCTGTTCCAAGGCATTCTTATACCTTATTTCCCATTTGTCAAATTTTGCTGTTTCACATAATTCATCAATCAAGCTTTCGATGGCAAAAGTGACCTGGCTTACCCCAAAACCGCGCATAGCGCCCGCGACAGGGTTGTTTGTGTAAACGACCTTGGACACGATATCCACATTGGGAATGAAATAGGCTCCCCCCGCATGCGTCGCCGCCTTAATCGCCACAGGGATTCCTTGAGAAGCATACGCGCCTGTATCTCCCAATATCCTTGCATGAAGACCTGTGAATTTACCTTCTTCGTCGCAGGCTAATTTATACTCCATATACATGGGGTGCTTTTTAGGGTGCATTCTTAAAGATTCGGATCGATTTAGTTTTATTTTAACAGGTTGCTTCAAATAGTATGCGGCCAATGCGCCATGAGCCTGAACCGTAATATTTAGTTTGCCGCCAAAAGCTCCGCCCGTTGGAATGAATTTAATATTGACATCTTCTTTTTTAATGTCGAGTATTTCAGCTATCTGTTCTCTTTCTCGATATATACTTTGGGATTGCGAATATACGGTGAGTTTATTGTTTTCATATGATGCCACACAGGATTCAGTCTCCAAAAAAGCATGTTCGACCATTTGTGTTTTGAATGTGTCCGAGACAACATGCGCCGAGGAATTAAAAATTTTTTCTATATTATCTCCGCGGCGGATATTGATCTCTTTGAGAACATTCCCTTTTTCATGTAATTTTATATCACTTTCCAGCGCGGATTCAGGATCAGTAAAAGGTTCGTAAACTTCATATTCAACCTTTATCGCATCGACTCCTTTTCTGGCTGTTTCTTCAGATTCCGCAATAACAGAAGCCAGCACGTCGCCGATGTATGCGGTGGTTTCTTCCTCGGCAATATATACGGGCCAATCTTTTACATTCAGGCCTGAATGTCGTTTTCCGGGTATATCTTTAGCCGTCAGCGCTTTTATAACTCCCGCCATGGCTTCGGCTTTTGAGGTATCTATCTTCAATATTTTGGCGCGCGGATATTCACTGAAGCATAATGCTCCGAACACCATGTGATCCATCTCCAGATCATCAATAAATAGAGGAACTCCAAGCGCTCTGTCCAATGCCTGGTATTTGGGGGCGGATTTTCCTAAACTTGTTTTTTCAAAGTTTATTTTTTCTTTCTTTCTCATTTTTTCCGAAGCAAGTAAAATAGCGTCAACTATTTTTACATATCCGGTGCATCTGCACAAATGCGGTTTTATAGCGTTTGTCACTTCTTCCCTCGAAGGGGCGGGGTTTTTTTGAAGCAATATATTCGTTCTCATAAGCATGCCCGGACTGCAGAATCCGCATTGAACAGCGCCGGACGCCACAAATGCCCGACCTAAAACGGTTCTAATTTGATCGGGAATTCCTTCTATAGTCATAATATTCGCTTCATCTATATTTTCCATCAGGACTGAACAGGATAATTTTGGTTTTTTATTTATTTCAACTAAACAGGCGCCGCAGACGCCCTCTTTTGAACAGCCGTTTTTTACACTTTTTATTTTTTGCGACGTCCGTAACCAATTAAGAAGGTTTACTTTTCCGCTTCCCGAGTATTCAATTTTCTGGCCATTTAAAGTTAAATGTATGGTTTTGTCATATTTCATAAATGTTACTCATTTAATTCAAAGCCTTATTGATTTTATTAACCATTTTTGTCATATTCGGCGCTTGGTTCATGGTGATATGATTTCCCGGAACCGTTATGATCTCAACGTCTTTATCCGCATGTTGAACCCAGAAAGATTCCGGATGAAGCAAAGCGCCTTTTTCCCACGGCTCTTTCGCCCTGAAGTAAATGAAGCTCCCGGGATAAACAGCGGGCGAATATTTTCGCATCGCCTTCATATTAAACTTTATGACGGACAAAATTCGGCGAAGCTCCGGCGTTCCAAAAGCGCCGTCAAGTCTTTCGCTGTTTTTCGCATGTTTTAAAATGTGGGATATTTGTTCTTCAAAATCAAGTTTTTGCAGCTTATCCAAAGCCAGGGCCTCTTTTATGATGTCCAGCCCAAACAGATATTTCATAATAAATATAAGGATTCGAAGATCATCCCGCAGATCGAATACAATCTCGCCCGGGGCGGGCGTGTCGATCATAAAAAGAAGTTTTGGCATTTGACCGGATCGGCGAAGTCGCCGCGCCATTTCAAAAGCAATGACGCCTCCAAAAGAGAAGCCGCCTAAAATATATGGGCCTTCCGGTTGATGGGTTTTCATGATTTCGATGTAATACGCCGCCATATCTTCAATGGTCACAAACGCGTTTGTCTCTTTTTCCAAATATGGAGACTGGAAACCATACACATCATGTTCGGAGTGAAGATGGCGGGCCAGGTCCTTGTATAAGTAAACATATCCGTCTATGGGGTGAACAAGGAAGACATTTTTTTCCGGGCAGGAGCCTTTTTTAAGTCTGACGAGGGAGGGCAGGGACTCCTGCTTTTCATCAGGAATGTTTTCCAGAGATTTTGTGATCCATTTGGCCGACTCGGCGATTGTCGGCGCGCTGAGAAATGTTTTGACGGATAAATTTATTTTAAAGGATTGGCAGAGTTTTGCGACCAGTTTGCTCGCGCTTAAAGAGTCTCCGCCCAGTTCAAAAAACTCGTCATGTATTCCCGGCTGCCGGACTCCCAGCACATTTTCCCATATTTCAGCGATTTTTTGTTCGTTTGCGTTTCTCGGCGGTTTGGCGGATAAAATATTTGTCTTTTCTTTCTGTTCCGTATCACCGGGGACGGCAAACGGCGTTAAAGACGTCCGCTTTTTTTCAGCATGTCCGGGTTTTGGCTGATCAATCCAATACCGTCTTTTTTGAAAAGGATAGGTCGGCAGAGGGAGACGATAACGTTCCTCATGGGCGTGGAATTTCGGCCAGTCTATATCAACCCCGGCGCTCCAGAGTTTTCCGAGGGAAGTCAGCAGGAATGCGGAATCAGGTTGAGTCTTTTCACTCGGATGGCGCATCGAGGCCATCACAATTTGATCCGGCTGTTTATCAGGATGCCGCCTGGCCAGGACGGACAATGTTCGACCGGGACCCGCTTCAAGCAAAATTCGTTTGTCATCCCGAAGCAGGAGGCCCAGACCTTTGTCAAAGCAAACCGTCGAGCGCAGGTGGGTCGACCAGTATCGTGGATCAGTGGCTTCCTCCGCTGTGATCCAAGCGCCGGTGACATTGGACAGATACGGAATACGGGGAGGATTCAGGGTTGTTTTTTCGACCCGTTCGGCAAAAGGATTGATGATCGGGTCCATCATATCAGAATGAAACGCATGGGAAACGCTCAGAAGATGGCAGACAATGCGTTTTTTCTTAAGGCTGTCCCTTAAATTTTTCACATCTTCGGCTCTTCCGCTGATCACACATTGAGACTGCCCGTTTATCACGGCCATGGAAAGTTTTTCATTGATAAAGGGAGCCGATTCCTCCGGCGAAAGAGCGACCGCAAGCATTGCGCCGCCGGGCAGTTTTTGTATCATCCGCCCGCGCTCGGCCACAAGCATGAGAGCGTCTTCGAGTGAAAGAACTTCCGCCAGGCATGCGGCGACATATTCGCCTATGCTATGCCCGATCATCGCTTCGGGATGTATGCCCCATGACATCAGCAGGCGCGCCAGGGCGTGCTCTATGACAAAAAGAGCGGGCTGGGTAATGGCTGTCTGTTCCAGCCGGCGTGCGGCTTCCCTCGCTTCTTTTTTGCGCGGATAAAGAATGTCGCGTAAATCAAGGTCCATTTGAGGCGCAAGGATTTTTGCGCAAATATCAATTTGTTCACGAAACACAGGTTCGGTCTCATAAAGTTCTGATCCCATGTTGATGTGCTGGGCTCCCTGCCCGGGAAACATAAGCGCCACACCCTGATTTGCGGATTTGTTTAACTCCGCGCGGGTTTGTCCGAAATTTTGCGATCTGATTTTGGCTGTCGCGTCAGCGGAGTCTTTGCAGACTAAAAATTGACGATGCTTAAAAGTCCGTCTTCCCACCTGAAGGGTATAGGCCACGTCCGCAAAATTTGCATCCGGATGTTTTTCCAGGTGACCCGCCAGGTTGTCCGTCAAAGCGCTGAGGGCCGCGTCCGTTTTGGCCGAAAGCGTTATCAATTTATAAGGTCTTGTTTCTTTTGATGGTTTTTGCGTCGGCGCCTCTTCCAGAACGACATGCGCGTTTGTTCCCCCGATTCCGAACGCATTGACACCCGCGCGCCTGGGGGAGCCTTGGGTGTCCCATTTTTTATGAGTGGTATTGACGTAAAACGGACTGTTGTCAAAGTCGATGTCAGGATTGGGTTTTCGAAAATTCAGGGTGGGCGGCAATGATTGATGTTTTAACGCCAAAACAGTTTTCAGCAGGCCCGCCATTCCCGCCGCGTGATTCAGATGTCCGATATTGCTTTTAACGGAACCTATGCCGCAAAAATGTTTTTTCTTTTCGCCATTAACAGACGCGCGGCTGAACGCTTTGACAAGAGCCCGGACTTCCACCGGGTCGCCCAGTTCAGTGCCTGTTCCATGCGCTTCGATGTAGGTGATGGCGCTGGAGTCTATCCCCGCCATTAAGATCGCTTCAGAGATCGCCTCAGCCTGTCCGCTTATACTTGGCGCGGTGTAGCCGATTTTTGTGGACCCGTCATTGTTCACCGCTGTTCCCTTAATAACGGCATGGATATAATCCCTGTCCGAGATCGCGTCGTCAACCCTTTTCATAACGACCGCGCCGACGCCGGCGCCTGTGACGATTCCTTTGGAATCGGCGTCAAATGTTCTGATATGACCATCCGGGGAATAAATCATTCCTTCCTGGTAAAGATACCCTTCTTTGGGAGGGACTCTCAGGAAGCTTGAGCCGGTGATGGCCATATCGGATTGATAAGTCAGCAGACTTTGGGCCGCGAGGTGAACCGCCACAAGGGATGTGGAGCATGTGGTTCCCAGGCTTATGCTCGGCCCTGTCAGGTTCATATGGAAGGAGACTCGCATAGGCATGGTGTCTTTATGATTGGTCAAAGCCATATCAAGGCGGTCGCTGGTGGGAAAATCCACTAATTTATTGGGCAGTATGTTCCTGAGAAGGTATGTGCTGAAGGAGGTTCCCGCGAAAACCCCAATGCGTCCCGGGTAAGTTTCCGAGTTGTAACCCGCGTTTTCCAAGGCTTCCCACGCGCATTCCAGAAAAAGTCTGTGCTGGGGATCAAGAAACGTGGCGTCCCTGGGCGTCATATCAAAAAAATCGGCGTCGAACATCTCGATGTTTTCCAACACGCCATGGGCTTTGACAAACTTCGGGTTTTTTAATAACTTCGGATCCGTGCCTGCGGCCAACGCGTCCTCGTCATTAAAAAAAGTGATGGATTCCACCCCGTTTTTTAAATTTTGCCAGAATTCATCCAGATTTTCCGCCCCGGGAAAGCGCCCGGACATGCCTACAATAGCGATTGCTTCCTGGGAGTCTCCTCTTTCTTCTTCAGTCATTGTTCAGCCTTCTAATGTTTTTCAGTAGTTTTTTCCGGCGGCTCATGGCTTTTCTTTGCAGATTGATTCTTTTCGGCGATGAATATGAAGATTCCTTTTTGTGATTTTGCTCTGCGTCCAGAAATTTTTTCATTTCACTTATGGTCGGATATTTCAATAATTCCGCGACTGAAATGTTCCGATTGAATATTTCACTCATTTTGGCGCAGATAGACACGATTGCGAGGGAACGCGCGCCAAGCCGAAAGAGATCGGTATGAATGCCGATTTGCTCAATGCCGAGAACCTCTTCCCAGATATGACGAATCTCTTCTCCCTCGCTTTCGTTTGTCACGGGCGCGTCATTATCCGACTCCCTCCAGGTTTCCGGGGATTTTTTTTTGAACAGGGGCAAATCTGAGAGCGGCTGATCCGGGTCGGATGTGATTTTGCCGAGCATCTCTATAAAATTTTTCGAAAATTTTTCAATGGTGGATTTTTTGAAAAGTTCGGTTTTATAACGCAATATGCCGACAAATTCCCCCCCCTTTTTTTTTATAGAGAGAGACAGATCGAAATTGGATATGTTTTCCTCCCGTTCCATCGGGGTGATGTTTATATCCCCCATTTTTAACGGTTGACTTGGAATATTTTGCATGGCAAACATCACGCGGGACAGAATGATTCCGGGAATATTCATGGATTCCGCCAAATGTTTCAAAGAAATTTCCTGATGTTCGGTGGAATTTGATGTTATGCCGCCAAGCTGTTTAAAAAAATCCAGGAAACTCGTGTTTTTTTTAAAATTGACGCGCAGGGGGAGCAGGTTGTTAAAATAACCGATGAGATTTCTTAGCTCCGCGCGATTTCGGGAGGCGACAGGATAACATACTATAAAATCATTTTGTCCGGAATATTGATAAAGCAATAGGCTGAACGCCGAGACAAAAATGACAAACATGGAGATTTCTTCCCGGCGGCTTAAAACTTCAAGCGCGGCGCAAAAAGTTTCGGGAATGCCGATAGTGTGAGATTTTCCCCGGTAATCGGCGCTCTTTGCCGATGGATCATCAACCGGCAGGCACAATGGAGAAAAACCCCCCTTCAGCAATTTTTGCCAGTATTCAAGATGCGATTTAAATCCATTGTTTTCGAATTGTTTGCGCTCAAAGCAGGCAAAGTCGGCGTGCTGCGCGGGAAGCTCGGGCAGGGACGGAGCCGGCCTGTTTTGGGAAAAAGAAGTGTAAAGCAACGCCAGCTCTCTCATAAAGATACTGTCTGACCATTTGTCATTTATGATATGGTGGGTTGTTTTGATAAAAATATATTCATCCCGCGCTATCTGAAGGAGTTTTATTCGCAACAATGGCGCTTGTTTAAGATCAAAAAATTTTAAGGCTTCTCCGGAGACTGTTTCGGAGATTTTATCTTCTCGATTTTTATCGGAAAGCTCGGATAATTTTTCAACCCGGCATTCCAAATCAATCTTTTCCGAGACAGACTGAAAAGGTTTCCCTTCAAAATTCGGGAATGAGGTTCGAAGGGCTTCATGGCGCCGTGTGATTTTCATTATGCTTTTTTGAAATGCGGCCACATCAAGGGCGCCTTTGAGGTGAAAAACCGCGCGCAGGTTATGAACAGGAATTTCCAGCCCCAGCTGTTCAACAAGCCAGAGCCTTTCCTGTCCAAAGGACAGCGGGATTCTTTCCGGACGCTTTGAAGTTTCCGCGGGAAGAGTCCTGCGCCGCAGTTTTATATTGCTTCTTACGCTTTTCCAAAAAGATGAAGGCGTTTTTTTCTGTTGGCCTGAATTTTCAAAAGCGGCGTCGGCGGATTTTTCGGGTTCAGTCATTTTGTTTGGCGTCCGGTTTAAATCAATTTAAAGTGGGCGATATACTGAAACTGCAGAATAAATGGCAAAAACAGGGGGGCCGCGTTAAAAAAAGTTACGGCGGCGCGTTCCCGTCTCAAGGCCGAATATCTGAATCACCCCATTATATGGCTCGTAATTCGCAGCGCGACCTCATATAATGGGGTGATAAAAATGATTGCCCGTTACTTTTTGGGCTTTACAGTTGGAACCCGGATGACGCCGTTATTTTTCTCATACTCCTCATAAGCTTTCCAGAGTTCGGCAAATTTTTGAGGGTTGGCTGATGAAAGATCATGGGCTTCAAAAGGATCTTCTTTAAGATTAAAAAGATAGACATGCTCGTCATTGCCCTGCTGGGAAAGAGTCCAGTTGCCTTTGAGCAGCCCTTTCTTGCCGTCAAATTCCCAACCGATTATTCTTTCTGGGTCTTCGGTTATGTCGCCTTTGAACACAGCCGCCATGGAAACGCCTTGCTGCGGACTCGAAGAAGAAGATTCAGCCGCTTGCTGAATTCCGGCCATTTCAAGTATTGTGGGGCCTATATCCATCACCGAAGTCAGGCGCGACCAGGTGACGCCCGAGACTTTAGATCCGGGGTAATGCACAATGGCGGGCGTGTGAATGCCTCCTTCAAAAGTTCGTATTGGCAAACAAAACCGTTTTCAAAAGTGGTACCCGAAGTGTTCAAAATCTTTCTTGAATCTTTTCAGGATCATTTTTTTTGTCCTGTCGTCGTAGTAACTCTCATAGCTTTTCCTGTCAGCCGATTTATTGATTTGTGACAGCGCTCCTTCAAAAGCTATTTTTTTTCCTAAATTATTAAATTCAGCGTTTAGATTTTCAAATCTCAATATTTTATCCACTAAAATATGCGTTTTGTCTGAAATATAGTCCAACTGATTCAGGCGAAATTTTTTAAAAAAGACATCTTCAGGATTTTGAGTTGAAAAAATGAATTCCTTAAAATTTTTAGATTTTTTTTTTAGCTCAAGCGCTGTGTCCGTTCCGGATTTAGCGGCCTGTATGGCAAATTTGTTGTCACTTTTTTCAATTAAAAGAAAAAGTTGGGTCCAATAATTTAATAAATTTTTTTTCAGGGGTAAATTTGCATTGTTCAAAAACTTAATCCCTTTAAAAAAAATATTAAGGCGTTTGTTTTTATCACGTATTTTAAACATGGCCTGATCGTCCCCTTTTTTGCCGATCACCATATGATACCATGAAACCATTCTGTCAAACGGATTTCGCACCACACAAAATTTTAAATAATTTTGAAAAATGTCATGCTCCACTGTGTGTTTTATATCCGTGATAAAAGAGTGTTTTGTCCTTTTCGCGGCGGAATGAACGGGCAGGGTTTCAACCAAGTCAGGATCGCATTTCTGAAAGGCCCTGTGGATAGAACTGCCGCCGGTTCTTTGTATATGAACAAATATCACTTTGTATTTATGAGAAATAAACATTGTCGAGCGTTTCCCCTGGATTTTTTTGCGAATTAAACGAATAATCGAACAGTTCGATATCCTCTTTAAAGCCATCTTTCACCATTTTGATCGTTTTCGCATTATAATATGTCCGATAGTCTTTATGCGCGCTTTTATTTAAATGGGGAAGCTCGGCTTTAATATTCAAAATGGGACACACATGCTGGAAATCGCTTTCCAGGTTTTCATATTTTCCGATAAAATCCACGATGATTTTTCCGTTTTCATCCGTCACCATATCCTTCTGAAATTTTGACGCGCCCTTTGGAAAGGGGTTTGGGGTTTGGATCGCCCATTCAAGGTATTTTTCAAAAGTCATGGATTTGACCCGATCATGCCGGATGTGGTTTTTTTCTTTTCGTATAAAGTGATACATGGACACATGCCAGTCCCACGGGTTTCTCACAAAGGCGAATTTGTAAAAACCGTCGTAAACATGCTTCGGAAGCTCTTTTTTGGCGTCCCGGGCTTTGGCGTGCAGAAGCGCGGCATCCCACATTTCATACACGGGGTTGGGGGCCCCGCCGATCCGTTTGGGGGGGCGGTTTATTTTAAATCTTTCAGGCTCTTGCGCGTATGGACCCAGCGCTTCCCGGACACTGATCCCGCCCGCCTTGGGGACGTGGAAAAAGATAAATTGGTGGGTGTGGGATATGAGCATGGGTTTACAGAGTTTGTCGGGTTTATAGAGTTCTTTGAGTTTATTGTGTTTGCGGAGAGTTGGAATCCAATTCCATCAGGGGCGCGGCCAGTCTTTTCCCGGTGTGATCTCCGTAAAGAATGCCCTTTCGGGTCATTTCGATATGGCTGTTTTCCAGACGAATAAATCCCTCGTCTTCCAGCTCTTCCAGCGCCTTTGGGCACAGGGACTCAAGGCTCAGTCCATGCCGGTCTTCAAAGTTTCGCATATCCAGCCGGGTCAGCTTCATGCATAGAAGAACGTCCCGGATCATTCGGTCCTTTCCGGTCATGCGATGTCCCCGCTGAATGGGAATCTCCCCGGCCCCGGCAAGGGCGAGGTATTTCTTCCTGTCGCTGGTGTTTTGGAAAAGCCACTCCCCCATGCCCCCGAATCCCGAGACGCCGAAGGCGTGGCAGTCCTCGCCCCTCCAGATGCCTGAGGCGTATATGTTTTCATGCCGGCCGTTTTGGGTGAACGTGAAAAAGCTCCAGGGCAGGTAATTTTTTTCCTCAAACCGCCCCAGGGCGTGGCGCATGAATTCAAGCTCCTCGTCGTCCGACGGGATTTGAATGGCGCCGGCGCGGATTTTGCGGTAATACGCCGTGTTGGCGTGCAACTCCATTTTATAGACCGTGACGCTTTCAGCGCCGGTCAAAAGCGCCTGCTCCAGGGTGTGGGACCAGGAATTCATGGTCTCGCCCGCAAGGCCGCTCAAAAGATCGATGTTCACCACGGCGCCGGTTTGTGAGGCGATCTCCACAGCCCTCAAGGCTTTTTCAGCCGTGTCCAGGCGGCCGCACAGTTGAATGATGTCGTCGCAAAAGGATTGAACGCCCAGGCTGATTCGGTTGACCCCGACGCTTTTCAGGAAATCGGCCTTTTTTCGGGCAAGCGTCACAGGCTCGGCCTCCACAGTGAACTCGGGGTCCTGGATGTCGAGATTTTCATGAAGGGCGTCGATGATCCTGGAGAAATGGCCCTCGTTCATGACGGTGGGGGTGCCGCCCCCGAAGTAAATGGAGGCGACGGGCCGTTCCCGCAGATGAAAGCGGCGCGACGCGGTCTTGATCTCACGGCGCAGGGCGTCGACATATTCGCCCAGCTCTTTGGCTCCCCCGGCCTCTTTCAGGGGGACGGCGCTGTAATAGCAGTAGGCGCATCTTTGAATGCAGAAAGGGATGTGCAGGTAGATATGGACGGGCCCGGTTCCGCTCATTTCCGGGGGCGGCGCTTTTTTCCATTTCCGAAAATGGGGATAGTTGGTGACAAAGCCCTTTCGCGAGGGCCAGGGGCGGGTTTTTTCTTTTTTCAAAAGACTCCTCTCCGGATCATCTCATCCACCGGGGACCATTTCGGCGCCAGGGCCATGATCTCCTTTTCGTGTTTTTTCCATTTTCCGGGCGCCGGGGGAGACAGGGTCGAAGACGACAGGGGAGGGGGGGGCTTGAGGATTTTCTCCGCCCGGGCGTCTGTTTCAAGGCCCGCGAAGGCGCTGATTTTCCGGATGGTTTTTTCCGTTTTCCGGCCCAGGTCCCGGTAACGGATGAAGAGCCGTTCGGATTTCGGAAGCGTTTTCAGGCTGTCCACAATAAAACGGTTCGCCGTTTCCCACTGGCGCGTGGCGATTTCGGCCAAAGAGGCGTTTTCAAGGCGCCGCCAGCCGGGGATTAAAAGAAAGCTCCAGGGGGCGGCTCTTCCGGGCAAATTCCGATAGGCCACAAAACGGCCGGATATCCAGCCTTCCATCAGACTGGCCACGCTCTGCCGCGGGTTCCGGTAAAGAAACACAAAGAGCGCGTCGGGAAACACCGCTTTTAAAAAAGAGACACGCAGGGCGTTTTTCGGGGTTTTTTCCACCAGTCGGACTTTTGAGGGCCTTTGATCCCCAGGCATATCCGTGTATCTTCGGCGGTCCCGGTCCGCCATGTCCATGGCGAAACGCCGCCGGAGGGTTTCGGCGATTTCAGGCGCGCAGTCCTTTTCGGTCAGGACATTGGAGGCGTAATTTTTCGCCCGGGGATGAAGCGGCCGGATTCCCTCAATCAGCTCGTGGCTTTCGGCGCCGGTGGTCCAGACCCCCGGCAGGGCGGACAGGCGCTCAAACAGAAGAGCGCTGCCCGACCGGGGGGCCGAGACGATAAAAACCGGCTTTTCAAATGAAGGAGGAGCGAAATCCCTTTTTCTCCGGTTGACTTTTGCCCGCCGCCTGAGGGTCGCCAGAAGGGCTGGGTCAATGCGGGATATTGCATCAGGGTTTTTCACGGCGTGAAAATTCCGCATGGCCACCTTCGTTTCCGGAGAAAACAGGCTGGGCGTTTGAGCCCCGCCTGTTTTTCTAAATTGTGTGTGAC
This sequence comes from Candidatus Desulfarcum epimagneticum, assembly GCA_900659855.1. Taxonomy (NCBI): domain Bacteria; kingdom Pseudomonadati; phylum Thermodesulfobacteriota; class Desulfobacteria; order Desulfobacterales; family Desulfobacteraceae; genus Candidatus Desulfarcum; species Candidatus Desulfarcum epimagneticum. Next base: position 25,930 of record CAACVI010000005.1, on the reverse strand, counting down.
GCGATTAAAGCTCTTCGGGTTCCAGGTCCTAAAAAGAGATCTGGATGCCCACGCCAATCTTTGAGTCTCTGTTCTCTATTTCCCCGGCGAAACGTCCCGCAGCCCTGCGCTCATCAAGATAATCCCCCAAGGATTTGATAAACGAGTTTTGTTCGTAGGTCATATCGTAGGACACCAGAAAAGACACGGACTTGGTGATCATAAAGTTCAGGCTCAGATTTAGATCCAGGGTGTAATAATCGGAATTGTCCAGGAAATTTAAATATGAGCACGCTTCATTTAATGTGATGGCGTCGGTTATTTTCCAGTTCAATGTCTGACGCAGAAACAAACCTCCGGACTCGTATTCGTCCACCGAGGGAAAACTGGCGTAAGTCCGTATGTTCTGTATTTTGCTGTTCATATATTCAGTGTTGGTATTGGAATAAAAGCCCGCCAGGAAAATTTTCACATTTTCCGAACGAATGGCTGAAAAACGAAATCCGCCATAGTAAACCAGGCGATTTTCAAGATACATGGACGCGTTTTTTTTCCATTCGCCCCCGACAACGGCCTCTAATTTATCCGTTAGGGCAAAGCGGAAACCCTGCCTGAAGAACTGGTCGTTTAAATGGGACTCGGACCCCCGGAGCGCGTTTTCCGTGTCGTTGTATTTGACCGAATACACGGTGACGCTGGTCAGTATATTTTTTCTTAAAGTCAGGTTGGCTTTTCCCGTGTGGGAGGTCACTTCCACATTGCCGCTTGTTCCGCCATAGGAATACGAGCCTTCGAAATGATGGAGCAGCCGATCGGGCATGGGGTCATACTCCAGGGGATTTTTCAGCCACCATTTTCCCAGATCTCCGCTGTTTCCCGCAAATGAAAACGAGGCGACGCTTAAGACAAGGATGAGTGAAAAAATGACGCGTTTTGCCGTTTTCTTCATTTCTGCCTCCTTTTGTTTGATTAATTTGCATTCAGGCGTGTTGCCGCACGCTTTGGGTCCGGACTTCCGATCCCGGGATAAACCGGCGTTTTTTCATATGGGCGATCAGCCGGGTCACGGCGGAATCCACGGTCTCCTCATGGGACCGGATGGTGATGTCGGGTCGTTCGGGCGGGTCGTATTTCGCTGAGATTCCTGTGAAATTTTTAATCTCCCCGGACAGGGCCTTCTGGTAGATCCCTTTGGGGTCGCGGAGGCGGCAGACGCTGATGGGGCAGTCCACAAACACCTCGATAAAATTCTCTTCCCCGATGGTCTCTCGAATTTTTTGTCTGTCGATTCTGTCCGGTGAGATAAAGGCGGCGAGCAGGATGATTCCCGAGTCCACAAAAAGGCGGGCCATTTCCCCGATTCGGCGGATGTTTTCGGAGCGGTCGCATGGGGAAAAGCCCAGATCGGCGCACAGTCCATATCGGACGTTGTCCCCGTCCAGCACATAGGTTGAGCGCCCCATTTGATAAAGACGCTTTTCAAGATGGTGGGCGATGGTGGATTTGCCCGAGGCGGAAAAACCGGTGAGCCAGACCGCGACGCCTTTGTGGCCGTGAAGCTTTTCACGATCGGCTTTTTTTACGTATCCGCTGAACCGGGAGATATCGCGTTTTGGGAATTCGGCCATCAGTAGGTTTCCAGATTGAAATTTATTTTATAAATCATTATTGTTTATAATCAAAGCGGGGCGTTTTGTCAAGGCAAAGTTAGAAATGCGTGACTTAAAGGGCTTGAAGTTATAAGAGTTTTTGCCGGCTTTTTGTTTAAGAGCTTTTTTCGTTCGGAGAGGAAAAATTTCCAGAGCATGCGATCTGGACACCGGGGACAAAAGCCTCCGTCGGACCCTGGGCATGCGCCGCATATCAAAAAAAGCGAATGTTCATGTCACATCTCCTTTTTTGAAGAATATTTTCGAATCAACCAGTCTTCCGCACTCCAGATGCAACGCCCGGTCCGCCGCATGAAAATATCTGTCATCATGGCTGACGGCGATAACGGTTTTGCCCTGCGCTTTGAATTCCGGCAGCAGGGTCTTGTAAAAAAATTTTCGAAAATGCGGGTCCTGATCCGCCGCCCATTCATCAAAGATATAAACCGGCTTGTCTTCCATTATGGCGATGATCAGGGCCAGCCGTTTTTTCTGACCGGTGGAAAGATGAAGGGAGCTAAATTTTCCATCAACACATTTTACCAGATTTTCCAGCCGGAAACGCCTTAAAAGCCCGTTGAGTTTCGCTTCATCAATCTTTTCCATGCCATAGAATCGGTCAAACAGGTGAAAATCGGTGAAGATGGGTCCGAACAATTCCCTGTGCAGACGAATATCAACCTCTCTGTTATCTATAAAGACCCGGCCCGAATCACTATTATAAAGTCCTGTGATGACATTCAGCAATGTGGATTTTCCGCTGCCGTTGCCGCCGGTGATAAAAATGATTTCACCCGCCTTGAATGAGATGCTGATCGGGCCTACGGAAAAAGGGCGGTTGTCTTTTGTGCTGTAGGTAAAAGAGATGTTTTTATACCGAATTTCTTTATAAGCATCTGACTCCACGGGGCTGACAGCTTCGGAGGGTTCCTCCCCCAGACCCTTCATTGAGTTTTCAAATCTAAAGAGGCGCAGGATTGACAGGTATGCCATGTGAAACTGGGAATACCTGTCAATGATCTGGCGCAATGGCATGGTAAGCACAAGCGCCACGGAAACCGGCAGAATCTCCCGCGGAAATCCGAAAAGCGGCATCACAAGGATCATAATAAGCAATATGGCTTTCCAGAATCCATAGGTGACGGTGGCGTTGTTGGCATAATAATGGACGGAACGGAGTTTCAATTGCCGCAAGCGGGATGCGTGACGTCTGATGCTTCTGTTATAAAAATCATCGCTCTTTTTGTCGTTGAGTTTTAGTTCCCTGAACCCTTCAAGCAGGTGGCTGACAGCTTCAAACAATTTTTTCTCCTGATCCCGCGTCTTATCAAAAAGCCCTATCATCTTTGTGTGATTGAAAAAGTATACAAACGCTCCGATAACGGTCAGCAAAATCATCATGACGCATGCGGGCGGGTAAAGAAGACCGATATAAGCATATATCATAGTCGTTCTTACCCCTCCCTGGAGACAGAACAGTATGATGTCTGATGTCGTGGACACCGCCCGGATATCCGAGGTCAGGGCCGTATAAATTCTGCCTGCGCCAACCTTTTTCAAGGTCAGCAAATCAGTTTTTCGGACATGTTCCATCACATTGACACGGAGAGCGGAAATCCGGTTCTCAACCGCCTGATGAAAAGTCTTCTGAAGCTGGCGGAATGCCATCACCAGGAGAATAATAAACAAGGCAAACTTGAGATACGATGCGGACGCAATCTGACCCTGACCTTGCATTTGAATAAGGATCACTGCCAGACTGACAAGGCTAAAAGTGAACAAAGGCAGCAGGAAGAGTATCTTTTTCGCCGCGTCACGCTCTTTCCGGAATATTTTCCGGAGTTGCTTCAGCGTCCCTTCCCTTTTGAACTCCCTTTCCTGTTTTTCCTCAGCGCTTTGATCTTCATGAAAAACATCCTCACTAGACAGGCGCGGTTCTTCTTCTGTGGAAAACGCCCCAGGTGTATGGAGAAAGAGCGGATGAACCGGCTTTTTTTGCTCCGGGCGCCACTTTTCAACTATCAGGCCGGAATCCATTCTGATAACCTGATCGGCAATGTGAAAATACCGGTCGTCATGGGTAATGGCTACAACCGTCTTACCTTTTTTTTTCAGAGACGGGAGAATATTTTCATAGAAATAATTGCGGAAATGCGGGTCCTGATCCGCAGCCCATTCATCAAACACAAATATCGGGCGATCTTCCATCATTGCAACGATAAGAGCCAGCCTTTTACGCTGTCCGGTTGAAAGATCAAGCGTGGTGAAACTGCCCTGATCATAGCGGGTTTTTCCCTCCAGTTCCGTCAGTCTCAACATTTCTCGCACACTTTCTTCATCCACCACATCTAACCCGTAAAACTGATCGAACAGGTGAAAATCGGAAAATACAGCGGAAAACATATGACGTCGCTCCGACATAACTGTCGGACGATCATTCATTTTTATCACTCCCTCATCCGGCTCGCACAGTCCGGTCAGAACATTAATGAAGGTGGACTTGCCGCTGCCGTTGCCTCCTACGATGAAAGTAATTTCCCCGGATCTCACGGTCAGATTTTCAATACGGACTGAAAATCCCTGTCCGTTGAGGGGGTCGGGATAGGCAAAGCAGACGTCCTCCACTACAATTGATTTAAAACCTCCGACCGTCTTCCGGGAGGGAGAGCTGATATTCTCACACGATTTTTTGAGAGCATCAAGATCGAACAGGCGAGACAATTTTTCCAGCGCCGCTGTCCCTTCCGCAATACTATGCGTAGAAGCATTGATGAGCATATCATTTTGAAGAACAAAAAATATTATAATAATAATTCTGGTTATATCGTCCGGGGCAAGAGACATGGGAAAAGATGCGCAACAGACCATTATCAGCATGTGAAACAACATGCTGGTGAGTGAAAGCTCGGTTCCGTAACGTCTGCTTAACACCCTTTTCTCTTTAACGGCCTCTATCCTGGGAAGCAGGTGATTATTAAAGATATCTTTATTTTTTCCCAGGTTGAATTTCAGTTCTTTAAATCCGTAAAGATGATTTTGAAACGCGGTGAACATATCCGTTTCTTCCTCTAATTGCTCACGGGCAAGAGAGGCGATGATCTTCCTGAACATTTCCTGAAGAAGGATCAGTAAAAGGCGCGCCAACAAAATGAAAATGCCGAAGAAAGGGGATAAAAAAACAAAAATATATAACCAGCCGATAAAAAGAATGATGTATGACTGTAAAAATTGCATGTTTTTATCAGCCGCGTCGCTGATGACCTGGGCGTCTGCAATACCCAGAAGAATATCCGAACGTTTGAACTTCTCAAATTCCTGAAATTCCGCATGACGGACGGTGTTGCTGATCCTCATGACCATATCCTCAACACCTCTTCCAGCCAAAGCCTCGGTTTTTTGTTGAGACAGGTGTCTGGAAACGAGAAATAGAATGGTCATTACTGGCAGGGCCAATGAATAGAACACGAGCTGTTCATTTGAATCAATATTCAATGCGGCTCCGGGGAGCAGAATCAGCAATATGCCGCCTGATATTCCATTCATTACGGACAGAATGATGATATTCAGAGTTGCGCGTCTGGATGTAGACCAGAGAAAATCAAATAAATTCAATATTTTGCCACCTTTTGGCATTGATATGAACTCCGTTTGCGCGTGTTGTCAGGACAAAACTATGGCTCCATCATACTGATTAAAATTGATTCCATTCGCCGTTAATTACCAGTTTGTGATTATTTGTTTCATTGTCGCCGGATTTAAAATGAAATAATTTTTCAAGGCTTTTTAAAATATTGTCAAACACTTCGCAGTGGTTGGTTTTAGTGACTTCAATGAGTGGGTATTCCCGCGCGTTGCCATTGTAAAGGTAAAAATTCAGCAGCATAACATTATGATCAAATACTTTTGCGGCAAACATTGGGAGGTGATAAGTCAGCCTTACATCAATTTTTTTTTGGGCGAGCGGGTCAAGGTCATCATGGAAAGATTTAAGCTGATATAACGTTTTTGTCATTTCCTGTCTGACTTTGCGATTGGAAAATTTTTTTTCATTGGCTTTAACATGAAATGAATCAGGATGCGCCATTAACATTCTGACTTTTAATTGAGGGTTTTCCTTTAGTTTTTTTGCGAGCGCGTTTCCGCAAATATCAAATGTGGATCTTAGAGAAAAGTTTACAAAAAAAATATCCTCATTTGAAAGCTCTATCCTTCTGTTAAGTGAAGGTCGGACTTCATATCTGTTTTTCCAAATTTGTGACAACATCTTTTTATCGGCCTTTGTGTCTTGCTAAAGATTCAGAGCGCGATCATCGCTAAGGCGTGTGGTCGGATTTTTATCTGAGCACGGGACTCCAAATTGGCAAAATGTGCATCCCACAGGATAGTTTGTCTCAACCTTTCCTCCGATGATTTTATGCTTGCGCGGCTTCAAAACTTTTTTTAACGACCTTTTTTCCGCTTTATGTGTGAGCAATCTGATGTGAGCAAAGCACTTTTCCCTATCGAGCCCTTTTTCTGTTATTGCGTCCGCAGGGCATTTGTCAATGCATTTTCCACATTTTTTTTTTGCAAAATGCAGGCAGTTGGCGTATGGATCGTCGCTTTCCCTGGTTGTCGATTCCAGCGGGGCGTCAGTGATTACTGACGCCAAAACAACATTGCATCCCATATCCGTAATCAGAACTTGCTGCAGGTTAAATGAGCCTAATCCTGCGGCGAAAGCAATATGTTTTTCGGACCAGTTGGAGCGAAATGGATATGGCTTTAATATGTTGAAAGCTTCGCTCAGTACTCCTGACATCGCGCGAAAACCTCTTTGGTTTAAAAATGTCACTGTCTCATTCATAAAAAATTTTAAAAAAAATTTGGAAAAGTTGTAGCCTATGCTGAATATTTCCGCCGGTGTTTGTCCGTCATTATTATTCCCTGCTTCACGAATCTGATTTGAAAAAGGGAATGCGACTGACAAAGCGCGAAGTCGCGCCGCAAGCCCCGCCTCCCATGGAAAGCCGCTTTGCGTCCACATCTCTGCCGGGGTCAGGTGATCCGGCCTCACAACTTCTTTGAATTTTTCAAAGATATAGTCGTCGCCTTTAGAGACGCCAATCAATGGTTTGGCAAATATCTGCCCGCCGCCGTAGTTATCCGGCAGTCGGTTTTCATCGCTGGAAGCAAATAAATTTTCTATAAATATTTGAATTTGTTTGTTTATCTGGTTTAAATGATTTTTTTCGCATCTGCTCGACATATCATCCGACATCATTTCTTCTCCAAAATTTATTTATTCCAGTATTTCCCGCAGCAATTTTTTCATCTCCTCAATCAGTTCCCGGCCAAACGCCTCTTTAAATTTGCGTTTCTTTATTCGCAAATTGCCCTTAATCTCATTGTCTCTGACAACTATTATTAAAACTATATCCGTATTAGACCATACAAAACTTTTTTCCGGCGCAATCCCTGTCAGCGCTATGCCTCCTTTTACGGTATGCGAAAGTTTGTTCAGCATGTCTCCTTCTGCTATCAGTTTAGAACGAATATAATTGAATATAACAGGCATGGCAATATCAAAGTTTCGGGGGGAAATATTCCATTCCTCACGCTTCATTTCTAATATTTTAATCTGAGGATACCAGTAGTAGCGCAATTGCCGGATCAGAGTGTGATTAAACTCTTTGAGATGCTCCAGGCGATTCATGTTCTTTTCAATGACTAAGCGGGAGAATATGGTGTTGACACAGGGCCCCAGAATATTTTTCAGTTTTTTATTTCTCGGATGAGTGACTATGTTTCCCATGACAATATCTTTCTGATTATTTAGTCGCGCTATGCTCATCATATAGATATATTGCAGCAAGATGTTTCTCCTGATTTGATTCCTTGAGCAAAAGGCGCGGATCTTCCCGGACAGAGATATCGGATAAGCAAACGAGTGCCCTCTGGAAGCGATGTCTTCGTATTGACTTATAACTTTTCCATATTCACTGGAATTGCCTGAAAGAATTTTATGAGAATCCCGTTTGCATATGTATTTATCCTTATAAGTAATTTGAAGCCGGCTTTTCTCAAGCTCTTTGCCCCAAAAAATTTTTGCCTTCTCGCCTTCCGCGCTTGCGCATAATCTTTTTTCCAAATCGACAAATATACTGTAATCATCCCCTAAAATTTCCACATACTTGCCTTGCAATATCGCAAAAATTGTTGAAAGCAACTTTGTGAGGGAATAGGCGTCAAAAACGACGTGATGGAAAGTAAAACCTATTATTGTCTCCTCTTCATTCCATCGGATCACCGCTATTTTCCATGGCAACTCCCTTGACAAATCAATCTCCGGCTTCTGAATAAGAGCCAATTTCTCTGCTTTTTGTTTTGCGGAATCCTTTCGCAGGTCATATTCATTTATGAGATTCCATCCTTCAGCAGGCCGTTCTATTTCACGGCAACCATCCATTGTATATATACTTCTTAACAAAAGATGCTTATTTTGCAACTGTGATATCAAGTTCTGCAACAAGTTTAATGGAATTTGCGAGGCTGTTTTGTAAAAAAAGGTCGATATGTGATATCGCTTATACTCTTTGTTATGGTTCACCATTAACCGCTGGCGCGAAGACAAATTGTTTGTTTCCATTGTGGACGCCCTTTATTGAACCAGATACTGAAAAAAACTGCTGTTATCTTATAAGGTTAGACGAATCCGACCCGAAAAAGACGGCTGAAATCGGTATGTCATGCCCTGTGCAAATTGAAGGGCTTTGATTTTTTTCTGTAAAAAATGAAGCGTTTCTCTAACAATAAACAATGACTTTCTAAAGGGATCGGGTTGCTGAAAAATCCGTCCATATAGCGACATCGTCCTTTTATGACTTGAATTTTGAAGTCTGATCGCGTATTGACGCCAATTTTTTTGATGAAAAAAAGAAACAAAAAAGAGCGGATTTGAGCCACTTTTCGATGTTCATGACCAGAAACGCCATGGCGATGGCGGCCTTCGAGGTTCCCGGCGGCTTGCTCATGATCTTTGACAGACTGAAACGGCGTTTGCCTTCACCAAACTTACCTTCAATGGGTATTCGATCCAATTCATCTGATGCTTTTCGGGATTCGGACAGCGCCTTTTCCACGATGATCAAGGCCGAGAAACGTTTACTGTTCATATCCAAACACATCAAGTATTTTCTTGAAATCAGCATTGTCGAGCATTTCGTAATGGCGCTTTTTGAAGTAATGTTTATACTGAGCAATTTTGTTTTTTTCACCAGACGCTGTAAAACTTTTTTCATAAACACTGTTGTAAAATTTGATCGGATCAATAGTATTTATATCAATCTCCAAATAATCAAACAGTTTTTTAAAAATTTTTCCAAACAACCTTTTTCTCTTTACTTCAAGCAATTCTGAATATAGTTCCTCAAATTTAATCGCATAAGCGCATCGGCTATGCAACCATGGCTCATATTTTAAAAAATCATATTTGATATTGTAAGCGTCCTCCTTGTCAACAGAATAATTATCCTTTTTTTCTTGGATGATATATGTCAGACGATCCTCGTCGTTTGAAAAATTGTGGCGCATAAATTTTTGTTTAGCCCTGGCTTCCGGAGTTCTATTGTAGCTTGGAGAATATGTGACATATCTTGTATAACTCACAAGTATGTCTCTTGGATCACGATAGAGAAAAACATGTTTGATTCGTCTTGACGAGCTTACGTCTGCAATAACTTTTTCTAAATCTTTGCTGTGCGGCAAATGCGCGGCTGCAAATTGGCCATTGATCAGTTTTTTCAGAGAAGAGGGCGGGAGGCATTTAAATATTCCGGCCTCGCCATGAGTTGGAAAGGTATAATAGAAATTATGATTGATTTGAACTTCGGTATTCTCCCAATTCTCCAGGCATTCTACAATTCTATTTATCAAATAAGTGCCACTTTTGGGTATAGCGTTGGTTAAAACACAACTGTCTATGTTCCTTTGTTCGCGCGAAAACGGTATATGTTGAAAATCATTTTCTGTCATATTTTTGCTCTGAATATTGTTTTTCATTTATCGTAATCGGATACAGCAGTGTTCGGTTAGGATAACATTTGAGCCTATACAAAAAAACAGAGAACCCCGGATAAAATAAAAAAGAGCCGCTCAGTCTGTTTGATTGACAGCCACCTTCAGGCGGCTCACGGTCTTATTTAGTGCCTGAACGAAAACCCCCTGCGCGAGGTTGATTTTATTTCCCCCGGGAAATTTTCCAGTTCTGTTTTTGCCTCAATTTGCCGTCTCGTCCGAAATTTCGTCCATTTTTATTCACTTTACAGGTCTCCGGGCGAACCTCTCCTGTATGACCCGGAGATATGGATTTTCCAGCCGACTCTATGCGGCCTGCCGCAACGGCGTCTGCCCTTTTCTCCGCTTGATTCGTTTCAGTCTCTTTTTTTGAATCATGGCCCCTAATATCTGAATATTCCGAGCCGTGACCGATAGAGCGACATACCGTTTGAACCCGAAAATCCCGTGATCCCGGCAGATGTCCAGCCCATGATTCTCAAGGGCGTTTATCCCTGACTCAACAGCGGAATGGCGACGTCTCCCGGCTATAAAATCCGGCGAATGCTCCACTTCTTTGTCCTTTTTGGACAGCGCGCCTTTTTTGGGAAGAATCACAAGGTCAAGATATTTTTTAAGCTTTCGCGCGGTGTCGGGACTGTAAAATCCTTTGTCAAAACTGCACGCCCTGAGACCGGGAAATTTGCTTTTCGTCTGTTCTACCATCGAAACCGTCACTTTTTCATCCGTTTGTTTTTCCATGACATGATGATGGAGGATAAATCCATACTGGTCTTCAAGCACACATACTCTTAAACCCAGTTCCTGCCGGACGCCGGCTTTTCCCTTTGAAATCCATTCCGTGTGCTCTTCAAATATGGAAAAAACCTTTTCATGATGCGGGATTGTCTCCTTTTGGATCACCCGTCTGCGAATCTGATTGATCTGCCGATTGGCGTGGGAGACAAAATGCTCAACCACCATGGCCCGGGCCGTGTTTTCGAAATCGTGTTTTAAAGCTTTCAGGCTTTCACCGGCCCGCTCCACATATGACCCCGCAAGATCAATATACTCCTGATGGGCCTCCATGATCAAGGCGTCCCGGATCGCTTTTTTCTCAGAACTCTTTGATGTGGAACGCTTCATTTTGTTGATCCGATTGAACTTCTTCTTTATTTTTCGATAATTGTGCCGATGCTGCCTCCAGCCGGCAACTCCCGCTTCAGAGCATGCGCGGCTGATGTGAGCCAGAATCTTCCGGACAGCGTCTAAGAGCAGATTGATATCGGTGGGAAAATGCACATCCGTTTCCACTACAAATGAATCGCACCGCCCGGAAAGATCCGAGGCGCCTTTCAGTTTGTGACCGGCCCTGACCGCCAGCCGGCTTATTTTGTCCAGAATTTCCGGGCTCAGCAGACGCAGGTTATCTTTGATGGTCTGCAAGGCGTATTTCCGGTCAAACTCATAAATCGTGTGCCCTAAAAATTCACGAACCGTCTTGTGCTCATTGGCAATATGATGCAGTTTGTCATAATCCCAATTGGAGTTTAACCTCAAAACCCCCAGGACCAGAATTTTCCATAAATCCATGCCGGGCCTGCCGTTATCCGGATCAATTTTTTTGGGAACAATGCCTCTTAAAATCTTAAAAACCTCATCTCGCAGTTTTCGATTTGAGTCTATTGCCTGCAATCCCATCAATAATTGGGGAATTTCATCGCGGGAAAGAAGATCAATTTTAATGTCTGAAATGGGAACCTGACCAATTTTCAGTTGCATTTCTGTGATTTTTCGCATAACATTTTTCCTGAAGATTTTTCGGGTTTTACTCATAAGGCGCGATTGTGAGAAATCATGCCGAATCCACTATTTTTTATTTAATACAATAACTTATATAATGGATATGGGTCGTTTATGCAAGTGATAAATGCATAAACCCGGAAAATCTTCAAAATAAAAAAAAGCTATGACGCATTGAAATTATTCAAAATCTTACTTTCCGTTCAGGCACTATTTAAAATATTCAATCATGCGGCATGTGGAATTTTCGGATGTCTGAAGTATTTCATTACTTGCTTGGGCATCTTTTGAAGTTTTCTCAAATGCGACAGGGCTTTTTCCCTGAGTTGCTCTCTGGTTCTGGCAGGAGGACAGGAATGAACGCCTCCTTCTGCGCCCACCATGTGCTGCAGGAACAGTGTCTTGACACCAGCGATCTCGCTGATTTCGCTGTGCTTCCGACTTGTTTGCGCAGTCTTATGATTTGGTGGCGAAGCTGTTGTCGAACATCAGGGCTGAGCTTGCGGGGATGAATTTTTTCCATGCGCAGCTTATAGCGCATTGGTAAAGAATTATTCCGCCGGATTAATATAACCACTTTGAACGGTTCACAAATCAAGCCTTCGGCTTTGCCGGAGGTATCTGACTTTTTATCACATGCAAAAATCTTAACCGGACAGGGCTGATTTTTGCATGCTAAAATCAAATGGCAATTTATGTGGCTCCAGCTCACTAACCATATTTTGAAAATCTTTAAATTCCAGGCCAAGGGGAAATTGCCCGTACTTTTTAACTTCGAAGTATTCCTTGCCCCGGCAAAGCATTTTTGACAGCGTCAAAGCCATTTCGTTGAGTTGATTGAAACTGAAATGAATGGATGAGTTAACAGGTTTGGCGTGGACTTTTTCCCAGAACTCTCCTTTGACAAACGAAGAGCCGTAGTCAGCCTCATATTGGGGAAACAGCTCTTCCATGGGCACACCGGGATAAAGCACAACCGGCCCCGCCGACATGCTGTCTATATGCGCCCTGTGTTTAAATAAAAAATTCGTGCTTTCCATGACCGTATCGGGCGTTTCTCCGGCATAAAAAACCAGGTTGACTTTGAGGGCCAGGTTTTTTATTTTGCTGACTTTTGATATGAAAATTTCAGCGTCTTCCAAATATTTTTCAGGATTCGGACATTTGTTCATCAAACGGAGCATACGAGGGCTTCCGGATTCGAGTCCGAGATCAATCACAGACAATCCCACTTCAACCAATTCTTCGAGATAGTCAACAATCGGCAGATCGACCCGGGTCTCTGTCCGCCATTCGATATTCAACTCTTTTTCCCTCATAATTCTGATAAACTCTTCTATTCTCTTTTTTTTAAGTCCGAAAGTCGAACATGCCAGAAAGAATTTCAGTTTTTCTTTGAGTTGCCCGTAAAGAGATCGCACATATTCGAGTTCATCCACAAACCGGGGCATATCTTTGCTGCTGACCCCATTTGCCATGGGAGTGGAAGTGCAGAAGTGACATTTAAAAGGACACCACCGACTCTCTTCCACATGAGGAGAAAATTTTTTAAAATCAGGATAAAGGTCGTAACGTAAAAAAGGAATTTTATTTAAATCGACTTTTTCTCCCTCAATGTGAGTATGATCGATCACCTCGCCCTCGCTGCGGTAAATGATTGAAGGCGTTTGATCTATAGGGAGTCTGTTTTTCATATTCAGGATCACCTGTCTGGCGACATATTCCCCTTCGCCTTTGACAACGCAATCCACATCCGGCATTTCCCGCATTGCAATCTGAGGTATGCCGGAAATATGTTGTCCGCCCGCCATGATAAAAATATTTTTATCCGTTTTTTTAATCAGCTTTGCATATTCGGCCACTTTGGGGTAAGCAAAGCATGAGATGCAGGCTATTCCGACATAACGAGGTTTTTCTCTTTCCAAAGCCTTTAAAAGCATTTCGGCATCATTTTGAATTCCCACCAGATCTATAATTTTCAGGGAAACGCCCGCGTCATCCAGACATGTGGCTATGGTGAGAAGCCCGAGGTTTATCACTTTTTCAACATCCCGGATATTTGCCGATCTGCCTGAAATTCCGGAATCGCCCGGGAATACCATATTCGGATTGATGAGCAGCAACTCGTTCATATCTTGGCTTCCGTTTTTTTTGTTTTATAACTTTCCACCAGCTGAAAAGCGGTAAGTCCTGTGCTCACCACTTTATCAAGCTTTTTTTTGGTAAGCTCTTCCTGTCCGGTCATATGGGTATAGCCGTTTTCGGAAAGGGTGGCCACCATCTCTTTTGCCATTTTCACGATGCTGTCACGGGAAAGCCACCTGCTTTCCGCAATGGGTTTAAAACTGTCTTTTACCCAATTGTCATAATTTTCGTCGCAAACTGAAACTCCCATATCTTCAGTTTTTGATGAAAATGTGGTTCCGTCAAAAGGCAGAATTGGATAAATCTGTATTTCGTTGGGTTGCGCTTCGAGAAGAAAATTAAGAGTGTTTCGCACCTCTTTTTCAGTTTCACCCGGAAGCCCGAGCATTGTGCTGACCCGGGTCTGAAAACCCGCCGCTTTTGCGATTTTGATGGCATGCTTCTGCTGTTTGACTTTTATATCTTTCTTTATTCTGTCAAGCGTGGCCTGGTTAGCGGTTTCAAGGCCGAAACTTATTTCGACGCATCCGGCTCTTTTTAAATCTTTCAGCGTTGACTCATCAATCTGATCCATGCGCGTGCCGCAGCCCCATTTGACAGGAAGTTTTTTTTCGACAATCAAATCGGCTATTTTGGCGACTCGATTTTTCTTGAGGGTAAAGGTGTCGTCAAGTATGAGAAAGGATGTGACGCCATATTTTTCGACCAGCTGCTCCATTTCGGACACAACATTTTCGGCGGACCGGAACCTGACGGTTCTTCCCCAAAAACTGCTTGAACTGCAAAACGCGCATTCGTAAGGGCATCCGCGGGATGTCAATATCACCCATTGCGGATATTTTTGCCACTGGAAAACGTCTCTGTCCGGAAGAGGAAGAGAGTCGAGATCATCTATTCTCCCCCCCCGCTCCGTAACGACTGTTTTGCCGTTCTTTTTATACATTAATCCCGGTATGGAATCCGGCTTGGACGCCCCGGGATATCCGAGCATATGTTTCATTAGTTCGGGGAGTGTCAATTCGCCCTCTCCCAGTCCGATATAATCGGCTCCGCCTTCGTCGAGTATCGGGTCGGGTCTGAATGTGGCCTGCTGTCCTCCGACAACCACCTTAATTTTCGGAAAAGTTTTCTTTATATATTTCAAGACATCCATGGAATAATTGAAACTTACCTGGCCGTGAAACTGAACGCCGATAATTTCAGGCTGAATATCTTCGATATACTTTCCCATTTTTTTTAAATCGGTTCCTTCAATCTGAAGATCGTAAGCCGAAGTTTTAAAACCTTCTCTTTTCAAAACCGCGCTGAGCCATGCCAAACCTAGCGGAACATTCGTGGTTTCGAAAGCCAAATTCGGGTAAGGCGGTTGTATCAATAAGATATCTGTCTGTTTTTCCATATTTTCTCCATTAGGAATCGATCAGGAATTTACTTGCGCGCGTCTTTTGTCAACTCAAGGCTATCTATCAGCATATTATCGATATTGTAAACTTCGAGATATACTTTGTCGCCTCGAACTTTATAAAGACAATGATGATACTGGGCGGTAGTCTTTTTGACATCGTCATCCCAGGGCATCCCCGTATGCCTCTTGGCAAAAGGAGCTCCGGCTCCACCCGAAACAATCTGCCATATCTTTTGCTTGTAAGGCGCGCCGTTTCTGTCTTTTGTTATAAGAGATCTGCTGTAATTGTGTTCGTCTCCGAATTGAGCCAGCAGAGCCTTGCCCGTATCTATGAAAGCATTCCAAATTTGATCTCGGCGTTCCGGAATATACCTGCGGTCATGCCCATTATTTTTGGCGGGATCGCCTCCCTGGTGCCACATCCCGGTGGTATGCTGCCCGCCTACCGGAAAGAAAGGCTCCTGGGCGTAAATGAACAGATGCTTAATTGAATGATCGCTTTTGGTTTTTGCAAACACATCCAGTATCCATTTCATTTGATCATCTAAAATATAACCTTCGACGTTCCCGCCATATTCTTCAGGCATGCCGGAGTACCAATAATTATTGTTCATCATCACGAAACGGCAATTGCCGTAATCAAAATAATACACACTCTCCTTATACGGAGGCAGGGACTTGCCGGGCGGAACGTTAGCCGCTTCGTTATCAGGGTCGGGTCCGTTTTCAGGATTGACCATTTCTTGTCTGAATATGGCCTCGCCGCTTTCGTCTCCTTCTTTATCCATCATCAAAATTCCGTAGGGAGCCCCCTTTATTCCCATATATGCTCGCACCACAATTTCATGGTTTCCCATCATCTCGTAGGTCGGAATAAAATGTTTCACGTTTTCGACGGAGTCTTTATAAGATTCCAACTGCATTTGGAAATCGAGCGGGTCGGACGAGTAACCGTTTACCATATCTCCCGTGTGAATGATGAATTCGGCGTCTCTGTTGAAAGCGTCCGTGGCAAGAGCGCGCATAACCGTGCAATTGACTCCGTTATACCCGTACTCTCCGCCGCCGTAACCCTCTCTGCTATCGCCCAAAGCCGAAAAATTGAATTTCGTAAGATTCTCTTCCGGAGTCTTGAAATAATATTGTCGCGTTCTTGTGGAATCTCCGCGGTCCGAAACTTCCACCGAATAATTGTAAGTGGCTCCGGGCTTCAAATTCTCCAATTTCATTTCGAAATGATCTTTTTTGCCGCCTGAAGTCGGAAAATTTCCCATTCCCTCGATTTTTACGACACCCTTAGCCGGTCTGTCGGTATCCCAGGAAATAATAACGCTATTCTTCGTAATAACGTCCACAAAAGGACCTTCCGTCACAGTCGGGAAGAGTTTGCCGTTGTAAAACTCGAAACGCCTGTCGTAAAGACGAGCCGCCACAGTCTCCATCAAACGAGGAGCGCCGATATTGTAAAGCTCAAGCCTGTAAGCGATCACCCCCCCGCCTCTGGCGGCAAGATCGGCTATATCCGACTTCGCTTTTTTCAATGCGCCCAGATCCAGTTCCACGCTATGTGAGGTTTTACCGGATTCTTTTTCTTTGACAAATGCCGGAAACCGAGGCCATACAAACAATGCGTCCGGATCATAGACGCCGTAAAAAACGGTGGCCGCCTGTGTCGGAACCGCCGTCTCGAATGTGATCCTCACCTTCCAGTCGTCTATCATGGTTACCACCGGCTCACCCTTGAGAATCATAGTGACTTTGGGAGCAGTTGGTTTATTCGGATATACGGGCCATTTCCCTGTCTTGTGGCGGGCCGGAATATTCGAAGTGACGGACTCCAACGCGACGGACTCCGATTTCATGGCTTGCGAAGCGCCCGTTGATAAGCATCCGACGAAAAAGAGGATTGTAATAAAAATGGTTAAAAATAAGAGTCTTATTTTTTGATTTTCTCCCATCGGCATTGAATCCTCCTTGATTCGATTGGGTTTGTCTTCACGCGCGTTGCCGCGCGCCTTGGCTCCGGGCTCCCGATCCCGGGATAAACCGGCGTTTTCTCATATGGGCGATCAGCCGGCTCACGGCGGAATCCACGGTCTCCTTATCGGACCGAATGGTGATGTCGGGTCGCTCGGGCGGGTCATATTTCGCTGAGATTCCTGTGAAATTTTTGATCTCCCCGGACAGGGCTTTCCGGTAGATTCCCTTGGGGTCGCGGAGGCGGCAGACGCGGATGGGGCAGTCCACAAACACCTCGATAAAATTTTTTTCCCCGATGATCTCCCGAATCTTTCGTCTGTCGGCTCTGTCCGGCGAGATAAAGGCGGCGAGCAGGATAATTCCCGAGTCCACAAAAAGACGGGCCATTTCCCCGATTCGGCGGATATTTTCGGAGCGGTCGCATGGGGAAAAGCCCAGATCGGCGCACAGTCCATGCCGGACGTTGTCCCCGTCCAGCACATAGGTCGAGCGCCCCATTTCATAAAGGCGCTTTTGAACATAATGCCCTTCGGGCAATTTTTCGGAAACTTTGTTTTTCCGAAACGTCAAGATGGTGGGCGATGGTGGATTTTCCCGAGGCGGAAAAACCGGTGAGCCAGACCGCGACGCCTTTGTGGCCGTGAAGCTTTTCGCGATCGGCCTTTTTTACGTATCCGTTGAAACGGGAGATGTCGCGTTTATGGAACTCGGCCATCAGGAAGCTTCCGAATTCAAATTTATTTTATAAATCATTTTTCTCTAATAATGAAAGCGGGGCGTTTTGTCAAGAAAAAGTTAAAAGGGAGTGAGTTGAAGGGATTGAAGTGATAAGAGTTTTTGCCGGCGCTTTGTTTCGGACATTTTTTTTCGGAGATGAGAATTTTTCAGAGCATGTGATCAGAACGCCGGGGACAAAAAGCGTTCGGGCGGGGCGCTCTGTGTTTTTTTTTTTGACAAAGTCCGAATTTTTTGTTAATCATTTTCTGAAAGTCATTTCAATTTATTTTTTCCCGCGCG
This sequence comes from Candidatus Desulfarcum epimagneticum, assembly GCA_900659855.1. Taxonomy (NCBI): domain Bacteria; kingdom Pseudomonadati; phylum Thermodesulfobacteriota; class Desulfobacteria; order Desulfobacterales; family Desulfobacteraceae; genus Candidatus Desulfarcum; species Candidatus Desulfarcum epimagneticum. Next base: position 7,918 of record CAACVI010000005.1, on the reverse strand, counting down.
CAGACCCGGCTCTGAAAGTCCGCCGGACACCGCCGGCGGTTTTTAAATATGCCCAAACTGATTCAACTGATTTTTTTTTCGGAAACAGGCGAGGTCAACCGCCGGGCTTTGTTCGTCCTGATCGCCTCCCTGGTCGCCGGGCTGGCCTACGCGGCTTTGGCGGCGCTGGTCAATGAGGCGGCTGAAGAGGTTTTGCTTAACGAATCAGCGGCCTGGGAAATCCCCCTTTTTTTGTTTATGCTGGCTTTTTTCCTGGTTTCCAAGCGGGTGTCTCTTTCCTCAGGCGTTGTCCTGGCGGAAGAGGTTCTGGAGAAATATCGCAACCGGGTCGGGGACCTGATCCGGCGATCCGGGCTGGCGCGGATTGAGGAGCTGGACAAGGGCGATATATACGCCCGGCTGACCCTGGACGCCAAGCAGATATCCCGCTCCTTTTCCTTCGGGATCAAATTTTTCCAGGCGCTGGTCACCATCGCGGCGGTCTTTTTTTATATTTTTTTCCTGTCTTTTAAAACCGGTTTTTTTCTGGCCGCAGTCATGGCCTTCGGCTGGTTCTATTTTCGGCTCAAAAGGAAAAAGCTGGATGAGGCGTATCACGCCGCCTTTCGTTCGGAGGAGTCGCTTTTTGAGGATTTCGGCCACGCTCTGGAGGGTTTCAAGGAACTTAAACTCAACCGGGGGAAAAGTGAGGATTTTTACAAAAATCATCTGGCGCCCCTGCTGGAAAAGACAAAGGAGTTAAGGATTTCCGTGGGCAATGAATTCGCCGGGATTAACGCGGTGGTGTTTGTGGTTCTTTTTTATCTTTCCTTAGGCTGCGCGCTGTTCATTCTTTCAAAGGACATGCCGTTGACCCTTAATTTTAAGATCATCGCCGTCTTTGCGTTCATATGGGAGCCCGTAAACGTCATCAATGCCGCCGTCCCTGAAATCGTCCGGGGAAATGTGTCCGCCGAGCGGGTGATGGATATGAAAGCCAAACTGGAGGATTCGGCCCCTTCAGACGACATTCCGCCCGGAAGAGCGCTTGAATTCAAAACCCTCTCCTGTGAAACACTTTCCTTTCATTACCCCGGAAAAGAGGGGAGGGAGGCTTTTTCCGTGGGGCCCATTGATCTGGCCGTCAACCGGGGGGAAATGGTTTTTCTCACAGGCGGAAACGGAAGCGGAAAATCCACCTTTCTGAAACTTCTGGCCGGGCTTTACGAGCCGTCCGGGGGCGCTTTTTTCATTGACGGCTCAAGGGTCCCCCTCCGGGACCAAAGACGGCTTTTCTCAGCGGTGTTCGCGGACTGCCACCTGTTCGATGAACTTTACGGCCTGGAGAAAGTCTCTGAAAAAAAAGCCCGGGACCTGATCGCCATGATGGGCCTTGAAGGCAAAGCGTCGATTGAAAACACCCGGATTCTTCACTCCGGACTGTCGGCGGGCCAGACCAAACGGCTGGCCCTGGTGGTGGCTCTTCTGGAGGACAGGCCCGTGTGCCTGTTTGACGAGTGGGCCGCCGAGCAGGACCCGCGGTTCAGAAAAACCTTTTATGAGCGAATTCTGCCCTCTTTAAAATCAGAGGGCAAAACCATTGTGGCGGCCACCCATGACGATCGGTATTTTCATGTGGCGGACCGTGTGGTGAAGATGGATTTCGGAAAAATTGAAAAGACATGGGAGCGCCCGTCATGATTCAGGATATCATTCTTGAAAAGAAAGGGGACCTCAAAGGCTATCTGGCCGCCATGGGCGCCTATGTGTTTTTTGACACCGCCTGCCTGATCATGGTCAACACCCTGATGACGAATCTTCTGCCCGAAGACAGGGATTTCCGGCATCTGCTCCTGTTTGTCCTTCTGCTGGCGCTGATGACCCGGTTCTACATCATTTCCCGAAAAAAAATGGTTTCCCTTCTGGAGAGCGTGCTCAGCGACATCCGGGGCCGGACGCTTGAAAAAGTCAGGCGCCTGAATCTGGAATCCTTTGAGAAAACCGGGACCTCCAGGTTTTACAACGCCATCGCCCTGGACGCCCGGGCCATCTCCGACATGGTGGACATGCTGGCCTCATGCGTTGAGTCGGCCCTGCTTTCCGTATGCGTGGTCGTTTATCTCGGGGCTGTGCAAGCGCTGTCATTTTTTCTTGTGGCCGGCGTTTTTGTCCTGGGATCGGCCATCTACGCCGTCCAGATCATCCGGTTTAAAACCCTGATCCACAAGGCGAGGGAAAAAGAACAGGAGATGTTCGACTCCGCCGGCGACCTGCTGGACGGATTCAAGGAACTGAGGCTCAACCGGGAAAAAAGCGCCGATTTCTTTTCCCGGGATTTCAGGGAAAAGACTTTTTTAGCCCGCCTGTACCGGGAAAGGGCGGAAAAGGCGCTGGTCAAAAGCAATGTGGCCTCCGGTTTTTTTGAGTTCATTGTGTTTGTTCCCATCCTGTTCGTTCTCCCGGCCTTTAAAGACGTTCCCCATTCCGCCGTCATGATCACTGTGGCCGTGCTTTTGTTTATTCCTTTTTACGCGCTGAAGGACACGGTTCCCTATATTGTCCGGGCATGGGTGTCCGTGGAAAGGATTGTCGCGCTGGGAAAGGATATGGAGAAAATGTCCGTTGAGCAGGATGACCCCGCCGGGGCGCCGCCGGTGAAAGAGTTCCGCGAGATTCAATACAGGGGCCTGGGATTTTCCCACACCGATTCCGGGGGCGGGATTCTTTTTTCCGTATTCGGCATTGATCTGAACTTATATCCCGGCGAGATCGTGTTCATCACCGGCGGAAACGGCAGCGGCAAATCCACCCTGCTGAAAATGCTCGCCGGCCTGTACATTCCCCGGTCGGGGAAAGTGGAGATCAACGGCGCGGAAATCAGTAGCGCGGCGGCCGTCCGGTCTTTTTTCTCGCCGGTCTTCAGCGATTTTCACCTGTTTGACCGGCTTTACGGCCTGCCGGACCCGGACCCCGGGAAAGTCCGGAAATGGCTGGAGATCATGGAGATTGACGACAAGGTCCGATTTGAAGACGGACGCTTCACCCCCCTGGATCTGTCCACCGGGCAAAAAAAGCGTCTGGCCCTGGCCGTCGCCGTCATGGAGGATCGGCCCGTCTGTCTCCTGGATGAGTGGGCCGCCGAGCAGTCGCCGCGTTTTCGGAAATATTTTTATGAGTCCCTTCTGCCCATGTTCAAAGAAATGGGCAAAACCGTGGTGGCGGTCACCCATGACGATATGTATTTCGGGGCCGCCGACCGGATTTTGAAACTGGATGATGGCCGGCTGGCGGAGACGTGAGTCTCACTCTTTAAGCGTCTTAAGCGTCGGACGCTTCAATCTTTGACGACATCGTAAAAAATCCGATCTACTGTGTTGCAGCGCTTATTTTTAATTGAGGCATACTACATGTATTGCCTCAATTAAAAATAACCACTACGCCTTGTATATCGAATTTTTACGATCCCGTCTGATCCATTTTTTACGAGTTTATCAATCTTTAGATCGGATCGATTCGAATGGATGGATTTAATGGCATTGGAGAAAAATATGCCGGAATGGGACATCGGCAAGTCAAAAACGCTCTATAATATGGATCGATGGGGCGAGAATTTTTTTGATATTGATCCAAACGGCGAGTTGACGGTTTCCCCAACGCCGGGCGGGAGCGCCGCGAGTCTTTACAGGTTGTCACGGGATTTCATGAGCCGGGGATTTTCTCTTCCGGCCCTGGTCCGCTTCCCTGGCATTTTGCGCCGGCGTGTGGAAAGATTGCGAAACGCGTTTGAAACGGCCATGGAAAAAGAGCGCTACCCCGCCCGTTATATGCCGGTGTATCCCATCAAAGTGAATCAGCGCCGCCAGGTTGTGGAGGCGGTTTTAAACGCCGGGGCGGCGGGCCTGGAAGTCGGGTCTAAACCGGAATTGATCGCGGCCCTGACCGCCTCCCGCGCCGGCGGACTTTTGATCTGCAATGGCTGCAAGGATCGCCCATACATACGCATGGCCCTGATCGCGGGTGAGATAGGATTGAAGCCTTATATCGTGATTGAAAAGATCTCGGAATTAAGCTTGATTTTCCGGGAGGCAAATCGTTTGAATGTGACGCCGCGCTTAGGTGTGCGGATCAAACTGGCTTCTTTTGGAAAAGGCAGGTGGGAAAACAGCGGGGGAGCGAAATCCAAGTTCGGCCTGGGGGCCTCCGGGATCATAGAAGCGGTGAGTATTCTTAAAGAGGCCGGGCTGATCCAGGCCCTGCGATTGATGCATTTTCATATCGGGTCCCAGATTCCCAATGTCCACGACATTCAGAAAGCCCTGAATGAGTCCACCCGTTTTTACGCCGAGCTGCGGGCGTTGGGCGCGCCCATTGAAATCGTGGACGTGGGGGGCGGACTGGGAGTGGATTACGAGGGCATGATGTCGAGCCGTTTTTTTTCAGCCAATTATACCATTGAAGAATATGCCAATAATGTCATTTACGCTTTTAAGGAAATTTGTGATCCTTTGAATCTGCCGCGCCCTGATATCATCACGGAAAACGGACGGGCCATCGTCGCCCACCACGCGGTTTTCATCACGGATATCGTCGCCGCTGAATCCGTCTCCCCTCCGGCGCCCCTTCAGCCTCCTCCCGAATCCGCCCCTGATATTATAAGCGATTTATGGAGTCAGCTTCATACAGTCGATGAGTCTTCGGCCCTGGAAGCGTATCATAATGCCGTATATTGGCTCAAAGACATGCAGATCATGTTTTCTTATGGCGTGATCAATCTCAGTCAGCGTGCCCTCGCCGAGCGGCTTTTTTATTCCATTTGCTTTAAAGCAAGGGAATTGCTGCGAGGCGTCCCGGACGCGCGCGCCCATCATGAAACCCTTTATGAGCTGGAAGACAGACTGGCGGACAAATATTTCGCCAATTTTTCCCTGTTCAGGTCAACCCCGGATGTCTGGGCCATTGATCAGTTGTTTCCCATTCTTCCCCTGCAAAGGCTGGACGAATATCCCGGAAACCGGGCGACCGTCCAGGATTTGACCTGCGACTCCGACGGGCGGTTCAAAAAATATGTCCACAGCCGGGGATTTGAGACCAGTCTTCCGGCGCATTTTTTGTCCCGGGATGAGCCCTATCTGATCGGCATATTTCTCGTGGGCGCCTATCAGGAAATTTTAGGGGACATGCATAATCTTTTTGGAAACTTCAATTCCTTTAACGCGCGCATTGACGAAAAAGGCGATTATCAGCTGGATAAGATTCTGAAAGGAGAAAGCGTGGAAGAGATTTTGAGTCATGTGGATTTTGATTCGGAGGGATTGTTTAAAACTTATAGGAAACGCTTGCGGGCCGCGTCGCTGAGTGAGGAAACAAGGCGATTGTATATGAGAGAACTGGCGGGGGCGCTGGATGGCCATTCCTATATTGATGTCAATGAGCGCGATGTGTGAGAAACGATTTACCGTCCGGAAAATAAAATTTATCAAGCAGGAAACAGGTCATGAAAGTGATTCAAACAAGAGGGATAAAAGAACAAATCAGGGAACGGTTTGTGAACTTCCCCATTTGTAAAAATTAAGAGGCGGCTGGAAGGCTGAATGTTGGAGCGGGGAGGATAATTTATGGATATCAATTTTTTTGATTTTCGAATTGTTCAGGAAACCCTGTTTAACCATTGGTGTCCTGTCGAGCTTGAAAAAGGAGGGGCCACTGTATGTCCAAAATTCTAATAATCGGCGCGGGAGGTGTCGGAAGCGTGGCCGCGCATAAATGCGCCCAGGCGCCGGAGGTTTTTTCTGATATTATCCTTGCCAGCCGCGGCATATCCAAATGTGACGCGATAGCGGAAAGCATCATGAGAAGAACAGGCCGCGCTATCGCGACCGCGCGGCTTGACGCGGACAATGTTCGGGAAACGGTCGCTTTTATCAATAAGAACAGACCGAATATTGTGGTGAACCTTGCCCTGCCATATCAGGATATTCCTCTTATGGACGCGTGTGTGGAAACAGGTGTTGATTATCTTGACACAGCAAACTATGAGCCCCGTGATGAAGCTAAATTTGAGTATAAATGGCAGTGGGAGTATAAGGACCGTTTCAGGGAAAAGGGAATCATGGCGCTTCTTGGCTCCGGTTTTGATCCCGGAGTGACCAATGTTTTTTGCGCCTGGGCGCAGAAACATCATTTTGACGAAATCCATGAACTGGATATTATAGACTGCAACGCCGGCGACCATGGTCAGCATTTCGCCACTAATTTTAATCCCGAAATAAACATACGGGAAATCACCCAGAAGGGAAGATTCTGGGATCATGGAGAATGGGTGGAGACCGACCCCCTTTCATGGTCGATGGATTATGAATTCCCCGGGGGGATTGGGAACAAAAAATGCTACCTGATATACCATGAAGAGTTGGAGTCTTTAGTGACGCATCTCAAGGGGCTTAAACGCGCCCGTTTCTGGATGACATTTTCCGATCAGTATCTCCATTACCTCAGAATGCTTGAAAACATAGGCATGACAGGTATTGAGCCTGTGGAACACGAAGGTCACAGGATCGCGCCTCTTAAATTTTTAAAGTCAGTGCTGCCCGAGCCCTCGTCTCTTGGCCCGCTGACCCAGGGGCATACCTGCATAGGATGCCTGCTTAAGGGAATCAAGGATGGGAAACAAAAAACTCTATATGTATATAATATATGTAGCCATGAGGCGGCTTATGAGGAGGTGGGTTCCCAGGCCGTTTCCTATACCACAGGGGTTCCGGCCATGATCGGCGCCATGATGATGATGCGGAACAAATGGCGCAAACCCGGAGTCTGGAATATGGAGCAGTTTGATCCGGATCCCTTTATGGAGGCTCTCGCTCAATTCGGATTTCCCTGGAAATCGGTGAAAGTGGATTGAAATTATGGCATTATCCCCCACTTTTTTAAAACTTAACTTCAACTCCCATGAAATCTCAACTCCTTGTTTCGTGGTGGATAAAAATCTTCTGGCGAAAAATCTTGCAATCCTGTCACGGGTTCGGGAAAAAACCGGGCGCAAAATTTTGCTGGCATAATCTTTGTCAGCAGAATGCGGACTCTTTGGCGCGAACCGTCAAGGCGGTTGAATCAGGTTTTGGACGCGTAATCGAAAAAATGAAATATGTGAATTTTGGCGGCGGGCATCATATCACCCGGTCGGGATATGCTCTTGATCTTCTTATGGATACTATAAGATCATTTCAGACGCGCTGGGGGGTGACGGTCTATCTGGAGCCGGGGGAGGCTGTGGCGCTCCATGCCGGTTTTCTTGTCGCGACCGTGCTTGACATTATGAAAGCCGACATGGAAATGCCCTGTCGGCCACACATAACGGGATCCGGAAAACCTGGGAAAAAAACACACACCTAATCGTATAGGCGGTGTTTCCTGTCTTGCTGGGGATGTGATAGGGGAATATTCCTTTGATCAGCCCCTTCATGCGGGAAGCAAACTTGACGACATCGTAAAAAAGCGCGCCGCGGTGTTTTTTGTTCGTTCGGCATACTATGATAATATTTGGCAAGCGTCCGAAAAAGGCCATGATGTGTTTTCAAAGAATAAAAGGAGGATGTTAAAATGTCCTGTCTGCCAGTGACAATGGTTTTTGTGTACCCGCCGTATGTCCAGATCATCTATTTCGGTCTGTGCCTGTTGCTTGCGCTGTGCGGCATGAACCGAAAAATGGGCTTTTGGGGATACCTGTTTTTCTCGGTGGTTTTTTCCCCGCTTTTGGGGCTGATCGTTTTGCTGGTTTCGGGAAAGAAACGCTCGAAGGAAAAGCTGAAGCCCAAAAAGGCGTGAACGTTTTTTTATTCCAGGAACCGGTTGTCATCGCTCCACGCCATCCCGTAAAGCTTTCGCCTCTTTCAAGATGATGTTGTTGACAGTTGATAAAGCGCACACAATGGGATACTTT